>JANXTN010000022.1 GCA_025352435.1 Ferruginibacter sp.
CTTCCTACTAGCCACTGACCTCTTGCCCTCTACCCATATATTTCCAGCAACCCATCCGGTATTTCTATAAAAACTTTCTTATTTTTATTATCCATTTTTAGCAAGTTGCCTTCATGTATAGGAACCAAAGCCTCCTTGCCATTGTACATGATCGTACAAAGAATTTGGTGCGGCTGTTCTATCACTTCAATTATTTTACCTCTGCTTGTTTCGCCATCAATCATTTCATAACCAAGCAATGCAATTGGCGATGCCTTTGCAACAAACTTTTTAAAATCCTCTTCCTGCAGCCACACATCTTTAGGAGTAAGCTTTCTGGCTATTTCTTTGTTGTCAATTCCCTCAAGATTTATATAAATATCAGTGTCGTTTTTTATAGATGTAGACACAATAAAATGCGGTATAAAATTATCTTTCGTCTGCTCTATAAAAATGGCTTCAAGCCCTTTTAGTGCGGTCTTTTTACCAAGACTGTGTTGCAAAATTAACTCACCAGATAAGCCGTGGCTTGCGGCAAGTTTGCCTATTTTAAAATATTCCATTTTGTTTATTTAGGTGCTAAAAAATTAGCAGTTGTAAAGATATTTAATGTTGCTGTCAGTTGCACCAACATAGATTTTTAGAACATGTTTGGGGCTGTAATCTTTATAACAATTCTCAACTTTTGCCCGCTGCCCGCTTACAATCTTTTTGCTCAAAGGCAGCAAAAAGGATTTGCAGTTAAGCAGCGCAGCCATTCAGGAGTTTATCATTTTTCAGCTTTTATTGTAGCAAGTCATTGTGCAATCTGTGGTCCCCAGGTTGCACAATTAAAGACGATTGAAAAGCTTCTGCTGAGCATAGCCCGGATAGCAGCGAATGTCGCTGCCTTTGAGCGGCAGCAGTGTATAGCCGGAAACTAAAGCTGATTAAAAAACAATTGTTCATGCTTCAAAACATAACACAAGAAGAACCTTCTAAACATAAAAAAGTCTCGCAAAAATGCGAGACCAGAATAGTATGTATAAACAATGTTAGTTTATTCTGCAGTTGGTGTTTCATCAGTAGTTGCAGGAGTTTCCGCTACAGGAGCTTCTTCTTCTACAGGAGCTGCTGCAACCGGTGCTGCAACTTCTTCTACTTTTTTAACTACAGGTACATTACGTTTGTCAGTACGGGCTTTTTTATCAGCACCCTGGCGCTTTGCAACATGTGCATCATGCTCACTGCTCCACTGTGTAAATTTCTCCATTGCAGCAGCTTCGTCAAACAAGCCTAGACCTACTCCACGCAACAAATGCTTAAGGTACAATACACCTTTAAAGGAAAGAATACGGCGTACAGTATCGGTAGGTTGAGCACCTTTCTGTAACCAATCCAATGCTTTTTGACGGTCTATCTGTATGGTGGCAGGAACCGTTAAAGGATTGTACGAACCTAATTTTTGAATAAACTTACCATCACGTGGGCTGCGGCCATCCGCAATTACGATGAAGTAAAATGGTCTTTTTTTAGACCCATGTCTTTGTAATCTCATTTTGACAGCCATAAAATAGAAATTTTTTGGTTGTGATTAAATATGGTTAAATGTTCCTTAGAAAAGGATTGCAAATATAGTATTTCAGTTATTGTTCTCCAAATTTTCTATACTGATACTTCCAATGTTATCCTAACCAAATAACAATCCAATAATAATATTTTTGGAAAAACATTTTTGAAAAATAAAAAATAAAACACAATACATTTGATTGTTTGTTTGAAGAATTGTATTTTCGCACCCCTTGCAAAAGGAGAGATGCCTGAGAGGCCGAAAGGAACGGTTTGCTAAATCGTCGTACGGGTTACACTGTACCCAGGGTTCGAATCCCTGTCTCTCCGCAGATCTTTAAAAGAATTACAACACCGGTTAGAACTTTTTTAGTTCGGGATGTAGCGTAGCCCGGTTATCGCGCCTGGTTTGGGACCAGGAGGTCGCAAGTTCGAATCTTGCCATCCCGACATAATATCTAATGGAACCCTTTATTGATAAGGGTTCCATTTTTATTTTAGCGAATTTTTAGAGAATTTTATCGAGAATAAAAATATCTGTGGCAAACTAAATGACAGTAATCGAGG
>JANXTN010000025.1 GCA_025352435.1 Ferruginibacter sp.
TAAAAGTAAAAAAAAGTGTTCAAAAAGTTGGGTGCACCCCAACTTTTTGAATACTTACACACTTTATAGGATAGTACCTATTTTTTAATGTTTTGTTTTATCTTCTTCCCATCATTTTGCCCATTGGCATTTTATTCATCATTTTCATCATACTTTTCATTTGCTCAAACTGTTTTAAAAAAGCATTCAGTTCAGCAATATCTTTTCCACTACCCTTTGCTATTCTCGCTTTTCTACTAGGGTTTATCAGATCAGGATTTCTTCTTTCCAATACTGTCATGGAGTTTATCATTGCTTCTATCCCCTTAAAAGCGTCGTCATTAATATCTACATCCTTTATTTGTTTCCCCACGCCCGGTATCATGCCCATTAGGTCTTTAATATTCCCCATTTTTTTTATCTGAGCGAGTTGGGTTTTAAAATCTTCAAAATCAAACTGATTTTTACGAATACGCTTCTCCAATTTTGCAGCTTCTGCTTCATCAAATTGTTCCTGGGCTTTTTCCACAAGGCTTACAATATCTCCCATACCCAGAATACGCTGTGCCATACGCTCCGGGTAAAACACATCCAGCGTATCCATTTTTTCACCACTACTCATAAACTTTATGGGCTTATTCACCGTGTATTGAATAGACAGTGCAGCACCACCTCTAGTATCTCCATCTAATTTTGTAAGAACAACACCACTAAAATCCAGACGCTCATTAAAGGCTGCTGCTGTGTTCACAGCATCTTGCCCTGTCATACTATCTACAACAAATAAAATTTCCTGAGGGTTTACAGCTGCCTTTACATTCGCAACTTCTGCCATCATCACTTCATCTACTGCAAGGCGACCGGCAGTATCTATTATAATTACATTCTTATTTTTTGCACGTGCTTCTTTTATTGCATTCTGTACAATGGAAACTGCGTCTTTGTTCTCTCTTTCGGCATAAACATCCACACCAATTTGACCACCCAAAACTTCTAACTGATCAATAGCTGCAGGGCGATAAATATCTGCCGCCACCAACATAGGCGATTTACCTTTTTTAGTTTTCAAATAATTTGCAAGCTTTCCGCTGAATGTTGTCTTACCCGAACCCTGCAAACCTGCAATAAGAATAATTGCCGGGTTTCCATTTACATTAAATTCACTTTCTTTCCCTCCCATGAGAGCAGTCAATTCATCCTGCACAATCTTAACCATCTGTTGCCCGGGATTTACAGATAGCAACACCTTGGAACCCATTGCCGTTTCTTTTACCTTGTCAGTAAATTCTTTGGCAATTTTGTAATTCACATCCGCATCTACCAATGCACGCCTGATTTCTTTAACCGTATTGGCAATGTTTAACTCTGATATTCTGCCTTCACCTTTTATATTTTTAAAAGCACCTTCTAATTTTTCACTCAAACTTTGAAACATATTTTTATCTTTTTTAGGTCACAGAATTTTTTCTCTTAACAGATTTTTATTTTATGCTAAAGCATAAAAATGATTGGTTGTTTATTGGCTTTTGTTCCCTGATGAATTTTCAGTGGCGTCGCACGTTTCATCTTCATCTAAAAATTGAACTTTGCTAATGTTTTATGATGTGCATTGTGCTTAAATACCAAACGCAGTGTCTACGATTTCCGTCTGCTCTTTCGCATGAATTTTTGAATAACCGGATGCCGTTGATGCACTTGCTTTTCTGCTGATGATATGAAAATTTATATGCTCTAAGTTCATACGCAAATAAGAAGCCGCACCCATGTTTTGTGGCTCTTCCTGCACCCAATGCCAAATGGCTTTGCTGTATTTTTTATACAACTCATCCAATCTATTTTGTGGTAATGGGTACAATTGTTCTACCCTCATAATAGCAACATTTTTATGGTCTTCTTTTATTTTTCGTTCATTCAAATCAAAATAAATTTTACCTGTACACATCAATACTTTGGTTATTGTTGCAGGATCAGTTGCAGCTGCGTCATCATAAACTTCTGTAAATCCACCTTGTGTAAACTCACTCAAATTGCTATAAGTAGCAGGTAAACGAAGATTTGCTTTTGGTGAAAAATTTACCAACGGTTTTCTAAACGGCCATGCCATTTGCCTGCGTAAAACATGGAAAAAATTTGCTGCTGTGGTAACGTTTGTAATAACCATATTTAACTCTGCACACTGCTGTAAAAAGCGCTCCATTCTTGCACTGCTGTGTTCAGGACCTTGACCTTCATAACCATGCGGCAATAATAAAGTCACGCCATTCATGCGTTGCCATTTTGTTTCTGCAGCGCTTATAAACTGATCAATAATTATCTGACATCCATTTACAAAATCGCCAAACTGAGCTTCCCATATCACGAGTGCATTAGGGTTTGCCATGCTGTAACCATATTCAAAACCAAGCACCGCATATTCACTTAATAAAGAATTGTAAATTCTAAACGGCGCCTGTATTTCGTTGAAATGATTAAGTCTGTTGTAACCTTCATTTGTGTTCTCATCATAGATAACTGCATGGCGATGGCTAAACGTTCCTCTCTTTACATCCTGCCCACTCATTCTTACATCCTTGCCTTCAGTAAGCAAACTTGAGTATGCCAATAATTCCGCAGTGGCCCAGTCTATCTTTTGCGCATCAGCAAATAATTTAACTTTATCAGCCAATAATTTTTCAACTTTTTTCAGCGGTTTAAATCCTTCGGGCCATTTCATTAAACCGTCAAATAATTTCTTTGCTTCTTCTTCTTTTATTGCAGTTACGGGGCTCGTTAAAAAATCATTTGCTGTAGCCCTTCTTAACTGTTGCCACCACTCTTCCGGTTTTTGAAACGTGTATGGTAATGGATGTTGTTTTACCTCGTCTAATCTTTCCTGCAATTCAGCTAAAAACTTTTGCTCCATTTCCTTTGCAAGAATTTTTGCATCAGGCTCGCCATTTTCCATCAGATATTGTGTGTACACTTCCCGTGCATTCATGTGTTTGTCAATCAGCTGGTACAATTTCGGTTGGGTAAACTTTGGTTCATCACCTTCATTGTGTCCATGCCTGCGAAAGCAAACCATGTCTATAAAAATATCGCTGTTAAATTCCTGTCTGTATCGTGTAGCAATCTCAGCTACTTTCACAACTGCTTCCGGGTCGTCGCCATTTACATGTAACACCGGCGCCTGCACCATTGCAGCTACAGATGTGCAATAATCAGAACTACGTGCATCATCGAAATCAGTTGTAAAACCAATCTGATTATTTATCACAAAGTGAATTGTTCCGCCAGTATAAAAACCTTTCAGATTACTCATTTGTAACACTTCGTATACCACACCTTGTCCTGCCACAGACGAATCGCCGTGAATAAGCACCGGAAGGATTTTATCGAAATCACTGTTGTATAACACATCAGCTTTACTACGTGCGTAACCAATTACAATAGGGTCAACAGTTTCCAAATGCGAAGGATTTGGGCAAAGTTTTAAATTTATTTTTCTGCCATTAGCAGTTTCAACTTCGCTGCTGTAACCAAGATGGTATTTCACATCACCGCTCCCCATAGTTGTATCAGGCGTCGCAGTACCTTCAAACTCCGTAAAAATTTGCTCATAGGTTTTACCAAGCACATTGGCCAATACATTTAATCTGCCCCTGTGCGCCATTCCTATTACCGTTTCTCTAACATCATTTTCTGCCGCAGTATTTAAAATTGCATCCAATGCAGCAATGGTACTTTCGCCACCTTCAAGGCTAAATCTTTTTTGCCCGATATATTTTGTATGCAAAAACTTTTCAAACATCACACCTTCATTTAATTTTTGAAGTATGCGTTTTTTTTGTTCCAATGAAACAGGCTCGTGAAAACCTACTTCCATTTCATTTGCCAGCCATTGTATTTTTTTCAAATCATTTATGGCGCTGTATTCCACACCTACATGATGCGTATAAGACTTTTGTAAATGCGCCACAATATCCTTTAAAGTTGCCTTTCCGAGGTTCAAAAAACTCCCTGCTTCAAACTCAGTATTTAAATCCCCATCTACCAGATTGAAATTTGCCAAATCTAAATTTGCATGCCTATCTTTTCTTTCTTTTAAGGGATTTGTCTTAGCAATTAAATGCCCTTTTTTTCGGTACGCTTGTATAAGTTGGTACACGGAGAATTCTTTGGTTAAATTACTTACTGATAAGGTAGAGATATTACTTTCAGCAACAGTAGTTTTTCCATGCGTTGACAGCCCATTTGCAACAGCAAAATCAAAGCCTTCAAAAAACTTTTTTAAATCAGCATCAACCGTTTCGGGATTTTTTACAAAATCGTTGTAAAGATTTTCTATGTAAGATGGATGGGCATTGGTGATGTACTGAAAATCCTTCATATCAATTTATAAATTTTATGCATTTTAGCTTCAACAGGGTGCAAATATCGGATTTTAATACTTAAAAATTGTTCTGGTATATTTGCAAATCCAAAAACTAACCCATGCACTTCTGCAAAAGATTTACACTCCTTGTAAGCTGTTGTTTTATTTTTAAAACGGCCTTTTCTCAAACCGACAGTACATTAGATCCTGTGTCTGTTACAGCCTCTTTAACTCCTCAAAAAATTTCTAAAACAGGGAGAAATATTACAGTAATTAATGGAGCCGCATTCAAACAAATGCCTATCAATTCTATTGATGAATTACTACGCTATGTACCCGGAATTGAAGTACAGGCGAGAGGACCAATGGGGGCACAAGCAGATATCGTAATTAGAGGAGGTACTTTTCAACAAGTGCTTGTAATTTTAGACGGGATTAGGCTGAATGATCCGTTGACAGGGCATTTTAACAGCTATATACCTATTGCAGTATCTGAAATTGAAAAAATAGAAATTTTAAAAGGTGCCTCATCTGCTATTTATGGTACTGAAGCTGTAGGTGGTGTTATCAATATTATTACCAAATCGTTTTCCAATTCTAAAAAAACGAATAATATTGAAGCCCAATTTAAAAGAGGGCAATATGGCCTGGCTAACTTCTCTGTTGGGGGACTTTGGAACGATGCAAAAAATACCGTTGCCGGTGGTATAAATAACAACTTTGCAAAAGGTCAACAACAAAGAGGAACAACAGGTTATTTTAATAATACAACCGCTTCCTTATCATACAAAAGAATTTTAAATACAAACCTGCAGCTAAGCCTACGAACTGCTTACGACAACCGAGATTTTGCGGCACAAAACTTTTATACAACATTTAAAAGTGATACTGCGTCGGAAAAAGTACAATCTTATTGGCACCATCTTAAATTACAATACAGCAAAAACAAACAGCGTATAAATTTTGATGTTGGTTTAAAATCTGCCAAAGATTATTACCTTTTTTCTTCAGCTACTGTTGCCAACCAAAATAGATCAGGCCTTTTTCAAACTCAAATAATGTACGAAAATGAAGTTTCGAAAAATACTGCATTCGTGATAGGAAGCCAGTTTATCCAGAAAAAAATTACTTCTAATGACAGAGGTAACCATACTGTTAATCAAATGGCAGCCTATGTTACCCTCAATCAGAAGATTGGAGAATTTATAAATATTTCTCCGGCAGTACGGGTAGACCATAATGAAATTTCAGGAACAGAATTTATTCCACAAATAAATGTTTCGTTCAAAAAAGAAGATTTTCAGCTGAGAGGTTCTATTGGTAAAACTTCCAGAGATGCCGATTTTACAGAGCGATATAACAATTACGCAAAACCTTTGGTAAAGAGTGGTAGCCTGGGGAATGCAGATTTGGTACCGGAAACATCGTTGAGTTACGAAATTGGTGGAGATTACTTTTTAAAAAATATTTTAAGAATATCTGTCTCTGTATTTAAAAGAGATCAGCAGAACTTGATTGATTATGTACCTACTGCCTATGCTGATATTCCGAGGAAAGGCAATATTATTCCATCCGGAACTTATGCATTAGCAAGAAATATTGCCAAAGTAAACACAAGAGGTTTAGAAACTGATATTGAATATAAAACAGCATTGAGCAATAAAAGTAGTATGGTGATAAGTTCAGGATTGTTGTTTCTGAAAAGCGAGAGCAGCAGTAGCACACCATCTTTTTACATAAACTCTCATGCAAAATTCTTAACTAATTTTAGTGCTCTTTATAATTTTAAAGAGGTTAACGTCTCATTAAACGGGATTTATAAACTTAGGGACCCAAGAAGTGCCCCTGCTATAGATGCTTATGTTTCAAAAGATTATTTTGTGGTTAACGGAAAGTTAGCTTATTCTGTAAAACAGGATCAGTTAAAGATTTTTATA
>JANXTN010000038.1 GCA_025352435.1 Ferruginibacter sp.
TTCCAAGCCTGCTCATATCTACCTTTTCTTCATCAACTCTATCAGGATAATGGGTAAACAATTCATAACGAAACGAAGCTTCATTTTTCTTCTGAGTTTCCTCAATTTTATTAAATAATTGCTTCCCTCTTAGTTTATAAAAAACTTCATGCCCGGCTGCTTTCTTTTTATCAGGATTTGTAAGTGAAAAATCAAATTCAAATTTTGGACCTTCGCCCATATCTTCGAAACTTACATCATGCAAATAAAACTCTGAAAGCCCGCCTATACTTGCTTTCAAACTAAAAGAACTTTCACCATTAAAAAGTAGATCATATTTAAATTCATACCCTTCTTCATTCTGATTTATCAGATAAATTTTTAGTTTCTCTACAACATCGTCATCAAAAATATCTTTGTCAAAAATCGGAATAAAACTTAAAAATACGCCGTCGCCTGTTTTCTTTTTAGGTGCAGTTTTCTCACGCTTTATGTTGTCTACATAAATTACCTTTTTCTCTACGGGTTTCTTCTGCGAAAACATTTTAAAATATGGAAAATCAATCTGATCCATATATGCAGGAAACTTAACCCCACGCACTTCAATCATCACCATCTTTTCATTCATCAGTTCCACAACTTTTCCTTCCTCATCTGTTGCCAAAACCAAAATCTTATCTCCCACTTCGTATTTCATCGCTATTGTTCTTTAAAATATTACGGCGCAAAGTTAAATTACTTTGCGCCGTTTCTTTTGATAAATTGAAACATTATGCTTTTCATACTTCAAGCAGAGATCTAACTTAATTTAACCCTATCAGAAAAGTTTAATTAAGTGTCTGTAGCGTTATTGCTTTTTTGATTCTCCATCTCCGCTCTAAGTGCCAGGTTTTTTGGCGAGAGTTTACTGTTTTTATAGCTGTATAAAAAGTAGATAAACATGCCGATTATTAACCATGCTAAAAAGCGTATCCATACCAAATGAGTTTCCTGTGCCATCAGGTAAAAACAACTTACAAGTCCAAGAACCGGTATCAATGAATAATTGCGCAGAAAGGTAAAAACCGCCACCATTGTGGATACGATCCAAAATAGTAGCATAGGTGAAGAGTCCAAAACAAATAAACTTTGAAAATATCCGGGCACATACTTTAAAATTACTACAACTGCTGCAACATATAAAATTGGTAAAATAAATTTACCGTTTAAATAGGGCACTCTAAATTTTGATGCAGGTTTGTTGGGCATTTTATCCAGTACCAAAATACCACCGCACACCAATACAAAGGCAAACAGGGTTCCTATACTTGTCAGCGATAAAACAGTCTCAAGATTTAAAAACAATGCAGGAATGGCAACTAAGCAGCCGGTAAGAATTGTTGAAAATGAAGGTGTCTTAAATTTTGGGTGAAGTTTAGAAAATATTTTAGGCAACAATCCATCACGGCTCATGCTCATCCAAATCCGTGGTTGCCCCATTTGGAAAACAAGCAATACGCTTGCTGTTGCAATAATGGCACTCAATGCTACAATCCCCGCAACAAAATGCAAACCTCTGGCTTCAAAAACCAAGGCCAACGGATCTCCCACATTTAATTGCTTATATGAGATCATACCTGTTAAAACCAGGGCAAGTAACACATATAAAATTGTACAGATTATTAAAGAGTAAATCATACCACGAGGAAGATCTCTTTGTGGATCCTTGCATTCTTCAGCAGTAGTAGATATGGCATCAAAACCAATGTAGGCAAAGAACACGGCAGATACACCTTTTAGCACGCCACCGAAGCCATTTGGTGTAAACGGACTCCAGTTTTCTGGATGCACATAGTAGGCGCCCAAAACAATTACAAGAAAAATTACGCAAAGCTTTACAATAACCATGATGTTACTTAATGCCCTACTTTCTTTTATTCCTACAAAAACGACGGCCGTAATTAAGGCCACAATACAAAAAGCAGGAAGATCCATTATTAAATGTGTACCGCCTAAGACCGGTGCATGCATCCATGCATCATAACGAGATAAGATATTTGCATTCTCAGAATTTGCGGTCAGACTTTGGAGGGTTTCTCCTTTACCGAGCATTTCAGAGACGATAGTGTAACCTGAATGTGCCGTAGAGTTATCCATACTTAACCAATTAGCTATATGAAGTCCGGCTTTATCCATTAGGTTAGTAAAATAATCACTCCAGCTAATCGCTACTGCTATATTACCAATTGCATATTCCATCAATAAATCCCAACCGATTATCCAGGCAAAAATTTCACCGAATGCAACGTATGAATAGGTGTACGCACTGCCACTAACCGGAACGGTACTAGCAAATTCTGCGTAACAAAGCGCTGCAAATCCACACGCAATAGCTGTAAATATATACAGGTAAATAACACCCGGACCACCATCGTAACTTGCTTTTCCAATACTACTAAAAACACCTGCGCCAATAACAGCAGCAACGCCAAAAAATGTAAGATCACGTACACCCAATACTTTTTTTAATCCACCGCCATGCTCCCCATCACCATACCCCGCAGCGGCATCTTTTAAAATAACATCAATAGATTTTTTTCTGAATAAAGAATTACTCATGTACGACAAAGTTTAGTAAAATGAAAAGTAAGAAATAATTATGAATAAGGGAAAGATGGTAATCTTTAAAATTTTTAAGCGGGCGATTTGATTGAAAAAGAAACTATTAATTATAACAATGATAATTTTTCCAGATCGTCGAGATCCTTAAACCTTCCTGATGCTGTCTTTGCTGCAATTAAGTCTCTCAAGTGCAGGTAGCGAACTTCTAAATCTTCGATTTCTTTTACAATAGAATTTTTAAGAGCACTTTCAAAATCAACTCCTTTTAAAGATGTAATCAAATCAATTCTGATAGGGGATCTACCAATGGAAAACACATCAAATTTTGTACTTAAAAAATTCTCTTCGGTCATATCAAATATTGGCATTCCAAATATTGCAAAGGCTTTTATTAATTTCTGATAGTTCTCGGGAGTTTTATTTATCCATACATCTAAGTCTTGAGTTGTTCTAAAGTAGCCATGCATAATAACTGCATAACCTCCTACAACAATGTATTGTGTGTTGGTTATTTTCAGCGCAAAAAGAAAATCACGAAAATCAGATTGAAAAATATCTGCCATTATAAAAATTTGTAAGCTTTAAAAACTGTTTTATCAATTTTTAATTCAGCGCTATCATTCAACCCGTAAATTTTACAAACTAAGTCGAAGGATTGTCTTAATCTGTCTTCAATAGAAACATTTGCAGGAAAAAGATTTGCTCTTTCAGCTTCTGCAAAGCTTTGCGCTAAAAGAACAGTTTTATCCAATTTTATTTTTTCCATAATTGAAATTAAATGAAAATTATTTGGCCACGCTACATGGAATCAATTCTCCTCAATCTACTGCACAATTAAAGTTGAAAAAAGATAAAAAGCCAAACCAGCGGCGGTGGACGAAGCGGTGTGCGCTGCAATGCGCAGCATATTGCAGCGTACGGTACAGCGTAGAAGACCGGACAAAAGTTAAACAAAGATCAATCGGTCACCGCATCAAAACTACTTCTCCCGCATCATTAAATCAGCAGCGAGTTTTCGCAACTCATCTTTGCGGTTATCCAACACTGCAACATCCTCTAAATGTTTTAGTGCAATGTTGTCATATTTATCTTTTAATTCTGCAGCCCAATCGTCTGCTTTGCAATCTTTGTAAATCTGTAAAACTTTTTCAACCTTATCAGCAGGATTATTTTTTATTAGATTATCCAATTCAAGATTTGCTGCTGCAGATGAATACTCCCGGGCATGTATGAGCAAGAAAGTTTTTTTGTTTGCAATGATATCGCCACCTTGTTGCTTGCCTGTTTTGCTTGCATCACCAAAGGCATCTAGGTAATCGTCCTGCACCTGAAAAGCAATGCCAAGATTTTTACCAAACTCATATAAATGATCTTGATTGCCCAAACCTGCACCACCAATAACGGCGCCCATTTGCAAACTTGCGGCAACAAGTACAGACGTTTTGAGGGTGATCATTTTTAAATAATCTTCAAAACTTACATCGTGCATTGTTTCAAAATCCATATCCAGTTGCTGTCCTTCACAAACTTCTTTTGCCGTTTTATTAAATATCTCAATACTGCGGGGAAGATATTGTGGACTTATTCTGCCGAGGTTTTCATACGCTGTTACAAACATTACATCGCCTGCAAGTAAGGCCGTATTGTCACCATACTTTTGGTGCACGGTTTCCATACCCCGGCGCAATGGAGCCTTGTCCATTATATCATCGTGTATCAAACTAAAATTATGGAAGAGCTCAATTGACGCACCTGCATGGTACGCATCATCAGTAACCGGACAAAACAATTCGTTCGCCAAATAAACGCAAACAGGTCTTATTCTTTTTCCTTTTATGCCAAGAATGTATTGTGCAGGATCATATAAAGTAGGAATATGGGTAGGAAAATGTCTTACGTTAAACCGTTTTTCAAACTGAGCCGATAATTCCTGAAATGAATGCATGTAGTTGGTAACTGCCTTTGCGCTAAGAAGCAAAAGCATTTAAATTTTTTGAGCGTCTTAGCGCTAAACTCTTAGGACATTGTTAAAAGCAATAATAGAGAAAACCTTTTTACAGTGTTAACGCAAAACGGAAATCATGACCTCCAAAAAATTCTCTTATTTCTTTTTTGCTACTTTCTTGGGAGCAGCTTTTGTTATAGTTTTTGTACCTGTTTTGT
>JANXTN010000044.1 GCA_025352435.1 Ferruginibacter sp.
ATTAAACTTATGTCAAAATCTTCATTTTGCTTATAAGAACTTATTATCAGCTCAATAATACTTTCAGGCTGTTGAGATAAATAGCAATGTGCGATCATTACTGCTAAATCAAATTCGGCAGGGCCAAAAAAACAAAACTCAGGATCAATTATTTTCAATCCTTCTTTTGTATGCAACCAGCTGCCCGGATAATAGTCACCGTGTAGCAAATATTTACCGTCTTCTAAATATTTTTCACCAAGTAGTGTGGCTTTGTTCTTTAAGTTAGAGTCTGCTTTGTAAATGTCAACAACATCTTCTAACCCCTCAGTCACAAAATTTAAGTCCATCCCATTGTCTTGCATGAACGGATAGACAAAAATGTATTTATGATTTAGTTCCTTCATGGCAACATTGCGCAGCAAAACATTATCATTTTTTATAACCTTATTGTGGAGAATATGTAAAAAAGAAGTGAGTTGAATTACATCTTCCCGTTTCAATTGAATTTTATTTTGATATAAATATCCGTAGTCTGATGATGTACCCAGATCTTCCAGCATAAGCACATTATTTATTTCATCAAACTCTAAAACCTCAGGCATGTGACTTGCTAACGCTGAAACACTTTTAACACATTTATAAAATGCAGCTTCAGATTTTATTCTTTCCGGCGGAGCAGGAACCTGAGGATATTTTTCGACGTAATCTCTTGATTGTTTTAAAATAAAGGTTCTATTACCCGTGTTTATTCTCAATACGCAATTCATATTTCCTTCACCCGGCTTCGTAGCTGCAATTACATTCTCATCTGTTGCTATCCAATTTTTGGTGTGCAGATATTCTGAAATTAAGGACAATTTTTTTTCGTTTAAAAGGAACATCAGTGGTTTTATAATTTAAAATTTATCAGAAACAAGTTTTGGAGAAAGTGTTTCAATATTAAAGTAATGTTCAAAAAATTCATCGCACCATCGGCAAACATTTTTTAGATCTTTACCTCTTTCGAGTGCATATGCTTCTGCAATACCAAGGCTTTCACCCATTTTGTATGGCTCACCATCATTTAGTTTTTGAAAAACTGGAGACTTTTTTACTCTGTTTAATACGTCTGTTACTTTTTCAGTCCTCGCATCTCCCATGGGGTATTTTGTGCCGGGGCAGCAAGGGTTGATGGCCCAAAGCTGAATACTTATTTCTTGAATAACATCTGTATGTCCTCCAAGAAAATTTCTGGCACCGGATTGTATTGCGCAAAAATTGTGTGCAGGATCTTTCATCCACAAATCATTTTCAAATGCCCTTCCTCTTGCCCAGTTTCCTCCTAACCACATTTCTTCATTTGCACCAAAATATGAATAGGTTATCCAGCTTGGATCTATTGGTTCAGATTTTACTCCTACAGTTAAATACGGCATCACATCAACCAATCCCTTGCTGTTAAACATTTCTTTCAGGCTGTCCAGTTTAGCTCCTGCATACTTATGAAATCGGTCTAAACTTGCAATACTTATTCCTTTAATTCCTTTTTTCAAAAGCGTGTCTAAAATTTCGGGCGTCATCAAGTCGCCATTTGTCTGCACGATAATTTTTTGATCGTCTCCGTACTTTGCTTTCAAGGTATCAAGGATTAAATACAGTTGTTTTCTTTCTGCCAATGGCTCCCCACCACTCAAAATTATTTTATCAATTCTATCGGGCAAGTTTGCAATTATCTGAAGGCACTCCTCATCTGAAATCCTTTGCCCTTGCGGGCCCGAGTTGTTATAGCAATGTCCGCACTTGTCATTGCACAACTGCGTAAATACCCAATAAAGCGTTTCGTAATGATTAAAATCGGTCGACATATCTAGCTTCTTTAAAGTGAATTCCAAAATTTAATTTCTCCTTCTACACCTGTTTTCATATCGTTTATGAATTCCTTTTTGTTATTGTACACCGTAAGGCTGCCATTTTCCATATAGGCAATTTGGTTGCCCATAATTAAAGATTCCTTGAGATCATGCGTTACAAATAATGCCGTTATATTATACATCTCAGCAATTGATTTATAGAGTTGCTGCATCGTTGCTCTTGTTTCTACATCCAAGCTGCTAAAAGGTTCATCCAACAACAGCAATGGAGGATTAATGATTAAAGCTCTGCCGAAAGCAACTCTTTGTTTTTGCCCTCCTGAAAGTTGATCCGGCATTTTTAAGGCTTCCCTTTCTAATGCTAATTGTTGTAAAAGAGTTTTTACTTTTTCTGCTACTATGTTTTTCTTGACATTCCTTATTCTCAGTCCAAATGCTATGTTTTCAAATACATTCAAATGTGGAAAGAGCAAGGCTTCCTGAAACAGATATACGATGTTCCTGACACTAGGTTTTATATTAGAAATATTGGTATTATTCAAAATGATTTCTCCAGATGCTGCTGTCTCTAATCCTGCAATAATTTTTAAAAATGTAGATTTTCCACACCCGCTTTTTCCTAAAATGCTTATTGTTTTATTCTCCTGTAGTTCCAAAGAGACCTTCTTTAGAACTTCCAAAGTGCCATAATTTTTTGATATGTTTTTTAACGTTAAATACATCTATCTGGTTTGTTGAAATATAAACTTTTTATTAAACCATAATAATAACACTGGGGGCACCACTAACAGACAACTGCTTAACGAAGCATAGTATGTGTTTGATTCCTTGATAAATTGAAAAATGTTGATGGTCAGGGTTTCTACCTTGCCATATCCAATAACGGTAGTAAGGCCATACTCGAACCATGAGATTATAAAGCATTGAAAGAAGCACGTAGTTAAAAACTGCTTTGCTATGGGGAAAATAATCTTTTTCAAAGTTATAACGTCATTGCTGCCTAAAGTGGAGGCTACTTCAACATAATTCTTCACCTTTCGGTTCCAGAAACTTGTAAAGAATATAATACCGTAGGGGAAAGTAATGATGAGTTGTGCCAAAACTACTCCAGCTAAATTCCCTGCAATGCCAGCTTTTAAAAAATAAAATTTGAGGCAAACGGCAAAAATTACAGGAGAGATAGCGTAGGGAAAGTAGGAAAGTATAAGTAGAAAATTCCTTCGTTTGTGATATGCGATCCACCGTGAGGTTATAAAACCGGCAGCAGTTGCAAACAACGAAACAGCAGTCGCTATGATAAGGGAATTTAAAAAACTCTGCTTCAATCTTGCGTTTTTGAAAAGAAATTCGTTCCAGTTGCTCAGTGTAAATCGTTCAGGCAGAAAGTTTGGATAAACCCAATTTGCTGAAAAGGTCAACATTACCAGCAGCAAAATAGGCAGTACAAAACCTGCTATAAGCAAATAAGCAGTTATCGTTCGCCCCTTAAACATTCATATTAATTTTGGAAGGCTTAAGGCTTAGGGTTAATAATACAAAAACCAACATAGCATATAAAACTGCAATAACGTAACCCTGTGGTATATCCAGCAAATTGTAGCGCTGCATTTTTCTTACAGTAATCACAGATATCACTTCAGGGCTGGAACGCCCTAACAACAAAGGAATTTCGTATGTACCTAACTTGAAAATAAAAAACAACACTACAGTTGGAAAACTTTTTTTAAGCATTACCGGAAGCGTAACTCTAAAAAGGATTTGCGATCTTTTAGCACCAAGGGATGCTCCTAGTGTTTTTAATGCAGCAATGTTTTCGTTTTTAATAATGGATAAGTTAAGTAAGACAAACACAGGTAATGTCAAAAAGAACTGTGCTGCGAGAATGCCAATGCTGTATTTGTCATTTACAAGATTCGGAAAATCATCTATGGTTTTAATAAAACCTAGTTGAAAAAAAAATCTCGATAAAAAGCCTCCGTTACTTAAGAATTGAAAGAAAAAAAATGCTGCAACAAGTGCGGGAAAGGCCATAGGCAAATACAGAAAGTAAGAGAGTCTGCCACTCTGTAATTTATCTCCAATGTAAAAAGCTAAAAACGCTGCAGCTCCTACACATAATACAATAGAAACAAAACTTAACAAGATGCTGTAGCCAAAAGACATCAGCACATCTTTATTTGACAGTGCAGTTTGCCAGTGCGCCAATGTGAATCCATTGTTTAACACGCCCGTCAATCCAAAACTATAAGAAACTGCATAGCCAATGCCCAATACGAGCGGAATGATGGCAAGTATGACTAACATTGAAAATGGAATGATATTTTTAAACCGAGAGGTCATTTGGCATCTATCACGTACTTCCTAAAATCTTCATCAACCCTTATCATGTATTTAGGCTCCGTTTCTTTAATAGATTTTTGTTTTATTTCTACTTCAGGCAAGCCATATATTAGTTTTGGAAGATCATTAAATTTTTGTTCATCATTTGCTCCCAATTTTGAATAATCTAATACGAGTCCTGCGCCCCACATTTTTAAATCGCTTTTTTTAATTTGAGCCTCCGGCGATATTAAGAAATTGCAGACAACCATCGCAGCTTCTTTATTAGCGGAGTTAAATGGAATGCCGATGTAATTTGTGTTATAGGTAGAGCCTGCCTGTAAAATAAAACCTTTGGCAGACTTTGGGTATAATCCTTCTTCTACTTTTTCATCAATATCACTGTTGCCAAATGCAAAAGTAAAATTCACTTCACCCGTGCCAAACATTTGGGAAATGGTAACATTGCTGGCCGGAAAAGTTTCACCGTTTTTCCAGAAATATTTTTTATTCCTGTTCACAAAGTCCCACAACTGCATGGAGTATTTTTTATATTTAGCTTCATCAAGCGGACCTTCCAATTCTTTTATTCCACCTGCTATTTCTACCAGCCAGCTTTTTAAAAGTGTGAGCCCCATAAAGTCTTGCGCCAGGGTAAACTTGCCGGGATTTTGTTTCCAGTAGCTTTCAAAGTCCTGCATTGTAACAGGTATTTTTTTTACCCTGGCAGTATCTGTAATTACAATAAAGCTGGATTTGCTCCAAGGCGTTTCGTATCCTTTTACTTCTGTTTGAAAATCATATTTAATAATGGGATCTGTAAAATCTATGTATTTGGCGTTAGGTAGCTTTTCTGCATATGGACCATACAGACCTTCAATCTGCATTAACTGGTAAAATGTTTCTCCGTTTATCCAACACAAATCTATTTGTCCCTTTGCCGAGCCGCTTTCTTTTTCTGCCATCACGTTATTCACAATTTCTTTGCCCTGGCCGCTTACAATTTTTAAAGTGATTCCATACTCTTTTTGTAAAGTGGGTATTACATATTCATTCATGTAATTGTTACCTTTTTTAAAACCCTGGTACATATTCATCACCACCGTCTTCCCTTTTGCTGTGGCCAAAATACTGTCCCATGGTTTGTTTGCAGGGTTTGTAATTTCGTGTTCCTTTTGCGATTTGCAGGAACAGAGCACAACGAAAATGGTCAATAGAAAGACAGAGAATCTTTTCATGGCATGTAACGGTTAAAAGAAAAATTAAAAGGAAAAGCCATACACTCAATTAATATGAATGTGTGGCTTTTTGAATATTAAAATAAATACCTAACACCAAATTGGAATTGTCTTGGCGGTGCAGAGCCTCTCTTTACAAGTGTATTGCTGCTGCTCGGGCCTATTTGAACTGTGTTGTTATTTGCCCTGCCGGTTGCATATCCAGATAAGTTTTCTGTGTTCAACAAATTATAAATATCAGCTGATAATTCTAACGCTGGCTTCTTATTAATGTTGATTTTATATTTAGCAGAGAAATCAAAAGTGGTTGATCCAGGCAAACGTCCACCACCGTTTCTTATTTCTCCTGGTTGATAGTCTGCAGGACCTGCATTAGCATAAGCCTGCTCACCATTTCCATTTAGATCAGTAACACCGCCAAACTTTGTAGCATCTGCATAACGGGTAATTGGTTGTCCACTTTGGAATAGGATCGTTGGCGTAAAAGTAAGGTTCTTTGCTGCATACCATGTGACTAATCCGCTAAATACATGTGTACGGTCATTATCTCCATAATTATACTCTGCTTCATAGTCATTGTTATTTGTAGCTCTTACATTAATTCCTTCAGCATCGGTTTTGTATTCTGATAATGTATAAACAATCCTAAAAGAAATATTATCATTTAATCCTTTTGCTTTTATCATGGAGAAATTAATTGATCTGTATTTACCACGCCCTTTAGTTTCTGTCATAAATACATCTCTTGCAATACCTCTGTAATTCATTCCACCAATTACTGCTTCAAATTGTCCGTTCACAGTTTGAATAGGAACTGGTCTCGTTGCATTGGCAGCAGCTGTTGTACGTACGTTTGCCGCAGTTGCTGCAGGATCATTTAGAGGATAAGAAGATGCAGAATTTAAATTAGTAATGCGGAAAAGGTTTCTTGTATCTATGTAGTTAAAATCTGTGATAAAGCTTAACTCCTCAGTAATTTTTCTTTGGTAGCCAATGGTGTATTGGTTTGAAAATGGATTTTGATATCCATCCGGATTCTTAATTCGAAAGTTGGCGGCCGACTGCAATAATCTGTTTCCTTGTGCTTGCTCAGAGGTAGGGCCCTGTAAGTACGCAGGCGCAGAACCCTGATCGTAAAACGCTTTTAAATTACCATCGTGTGTTATTCTATCTAGATCAGCATTTGGATTTAATATTCCTAAACGTTGTAGCTCTTTCAGTTGTAATTTAAAATTTGGAGAGTTGTTGCTGAACTGTAAATTATCACTCGTAACAGAGTATTTGATTTTATCGTAGTATACCCCAAAACCGCCTCTTATAATGTTATTGTCATCTATTTTATAATTAAAACTTGTACGTGGGCCAATATTATTCCAATCGCCTTTTGTACCACCGGCTTTTGATAGGTTATCATAATCAAAACGCAATCCAAGACTCACGTTTAATTTTTTAGTTACCTCAATATTGTCTTCAACATAAGCATTGAAAACGTTTTGTGTTTCACCAAAAACCTTCTTATCGAGATCTACCTGATAATTGATAACCTTCACATCTGAGGGGATATTTTCAATGTCTAATTTGCTTCCAATGTTTTGTGCTTTTAGCGCATCTATTTGTGCTTGAGTTAAACGTACAGTATAAAAACCATATGCATTTCCTGCACCTAACAATTTAAAATCAGAAGATGTGAATTCTACTCCAGCTTTTAATGCGTGTTTACCTGTGGTGTATTTAAACTTTTGCTGAAACTGTTGTGTATATTCATTATCAATAAAAATATAATTCTGAGGACCAAGGTTTGCAATCGTAAGCCCAGTAGGCGATTGTACCGTTACACCAGGTTTTCCAAACAAAGGATTGTCTCTATAATTCCATTTAAACCACGATGTTTGAAAATTGGTTTCAGCAGTTAGTTTAGAAGACAATTTGTAGTCATTTTTTAAAGCCACTAAATAAGTTCTGTTTTTTTGAGTAGATCCTGCAGATGGAAATAACACACCGCCTGTAGGAGCGCCTGCCTGCACGTCAATATCAAATGATCCGTAGTTTGCTCTTAAACTTGAGTGTATATTTTTACTCCAGTATTGGTCAACTTTTGCAGACGCATAACTGAAATAATTTTTACCTCTAATAGTTTCATTAATGCCTAAAACCGGTGAATTTAAAAGGTTGTCTTTTATATCATTTGTCTGTTCAAAATTAATGTAGTAAAAGGTTTTATCTTTTTTGATGGCTCCACCAAAACCCACTCCTAACTGTTGGCGTTGAAAACCATCTTTCACAGGGTTTCCATATAAATCTAGTCCTGCAAATGATGACCGACTGTCAATAATCTTTCCCGGTCTTGTTACATAAAATACTTCACCCCCAAATTTGTTTGTACCAGAGCGGGTGGTAACATTTACAATACCATTGCTCGTATTACCATATTCTACTGAGTAGTTATTTGTAAGTATGGTAGCACTTTCAGTAAAGCCAAAAGGTGTATTAAATTTTACGTTGCCTAAAAAACGTTCGTTGTTGTCAAGCCCATCTATAAGGTAGTTTGTATAAATGCCGGATCCCCCATTAATAGAAATCTGTGGCGCTTCGTTGTAACCCAATGTAGATAAGGTAACGTTTGGTAAGCGTATAAAACTCTTCGTAATATCTCTACCTTCAATAGGCATGGCTTCTATTTCTTTTTTTGTAACGATAGAAGAAACCGTTGCATCTTTTCTATTAATTGCAGTTTTTTTATTAGAACTGATCACAACCTCATCTAACCTCAATTGCTTTTGAGTGGTTAAATAAATGGTTGTTGATTGGTTTTTATTGTTAATGATAACTGGCTCATTCAATGTTAAAAACCTGTCAGTCTCTGCAGACTGTGCAGTGTATTTGCCCAACCCATCTACTATGTTAAACACCGCAATACCATCAGTGTTAGTAGTTGCTTCTATTATATTCCCTGTTTTGTTGTTTTTCAATTTTATCGGAAAATCTTTTACAGGTTGGTCTTGCTGTGCATCCAATACTTTGATGCTAAAATTTATTTGAGCTTGTGTAAAGCCAGCTATGCATAACGCTATGCAAAGCACAATGTACTTTTTCATGTATGTTGTTTTTAAAAAAATGAGTGTGATAGCCGGGAAGATTATAATAGGGCAGGGGGACCACGCAAAATGCTGTGGCTTGCAAAAAGCGATGTAGATATACTCTCTGTAAACACATGTAGTCTTGCCGCAATAGTGTTCAGTAAATTATTTAGTAGTAATCTAAATGAAGATCTTATTGCTACAGAATGTATAAATGCCGATATATCATTTGTGTTATTTATATCCTTTAGCATGGAGGGTTGAATACTAAATGAAAGCTCCGCAGCGTAAGAAGCAATATCTGTAAACAGTCTGTTTGTTTGCCAGCTAAAGTTTAAAAAGCTACTCTTATCAAAAGCATCATTATCTATCCCAAGTAAATAAATTCCACCCCGCATGTCTCTCCCTGCAACAATTGCGTTGCCTCGTTGTAAGTCTTCATTTGCACGAGCAATGTGTTGTGGGGTTAGCTGGGCGCAGTCAGCACCAAGTACAATCAGTTTTTGGTATCCACCTTCAAAGGCTGAAGCAATTGAATTCGTTATTTTCTCAGCAAAGTTTTCACCCACCTGTTCTTTCTCGCTACAAGTAATTATGGGCAAATCAGTTTTTGCAGCAGCTGTGTAAGTTCGCTCATATAAGTGCTGCCAAACTTTAAAATCTGTTGCCGTTTTGCGAGAAAGTTTTTTAAACAAAACTTCCTCCTGCGGTAAGCGGCTAAAGATCAATATGGCGGTACGGTTTAGCATCTGTCTAATTACGCCAAAATTACTTGTAAAGTTTTAACAATCTCAATTATTTCTGTTCATTCAGTGCCCAGTTATAAGGCAGGTAATCAATGGTGGAGCTAGCAACAATCTTTATTTTGCTGTATTTATTAATGTATTCAGTTTTTGTGAGTCCGGTTTTGGTAAAATCATCTCCATACCATTTCAATATGCTGGAGAGCTTTACAGCGGTTGGAGTAATTATGTTCTTAGATGTATCGTTTAAAAAATCAACAGCCCTTGCGTCCAGTTGTTTGTTCAATGTTGCCGGCTCAAAGGCTCTGTTCAACAATTTTGGACAGCTAAACGATGCACAGTTTATGGCAAAGTGTAGCCGAGGATCATTAAATTGTTTCCTCAGTATATCATGCTCAATATTATTCAGCGTCATTTCTTTGCTACCTATTGTAAAAAACTTTTTATCCCATGGCGAGTTTTTGGTGGCAGTACTGCCAAGGTCTTTGATACTTTTTAGCGGATAATTTTCTGTTATCAATTTTACCGTAAAAGCATTGTAGGCATTTATCCAGTAGGCAAATTTTTCATTCTTTGTTAGTGTCGAGTCCGGTGGGTTATCACTCAATAATTTTAAGTATCTGTCCAGCGCCGCCACATCTTTTATAAACCCTTTGTAGTTCACGTCGCCTTTGTTGTTCACATGTTTTTGCAACAACGCAGTCCATTGTTTGTGGCTAATAGCCTTTGGTTTGGTGGTAGGCTTGGCTGTAAAACCCAATACCATCAATATGCACAACGGTAAAAAGAAGAATAATTTTTTCATATAGCTATGTACGAATAGTTACAAATATTGTTCGTTATTGGCACAAGTTATTTTTAAAAAAGAAAATGTTTTTCTAAAACTTTTGGGGCTTTGGGCTGTGAGTCGTTGTTCAGCAGTTTTTCCGGGTGTTTGCACTACTCCTAGTATCTCCGCCTTTGGCGCATTCACTGTGGGGTAGTCTGCCTATCCGGCAGCCTTTCAGCAAAAGTTCTTTTTTCATCTTTCATCGCAGCGGAGCTCTCGTGAAACAAGAATTTAGACGGCGGGTTTTACTTAATGCTGTTCTATCTTTCAATGTCTGAGCTCGTGAAAACCCCGCCGGGACTGACCGTGAGAACCCCGCCGAGACGAGAAATCCTATATTAGCTACAGTTTTACTTTGAATGAAACCACATAGTATCTGAAAACGTTTTGGAAATATTATTATAAGTAAACAACGCATCATATGTATAATACTCCTTAGATACCCTTGAAACAGTAAACTTCAGAGTTGAATTATTGCAAAATTCTAATTCCTCTTTTGATATCGACTTTGTAATTGAAATGAAATTGCATGTAAACACACATTGAGAAACCCATTTAATACGCCAACAGGAAGTGTCTCCTGTACTTAAATCAATTTCTGTCTGTAGAGTGTCTTTTCTTACTATAATATGATGTGTCTTTTTTGAATTTGGATAGAAGTGAAAGGTGCCGTCTTTTACCAGCTGGCATTCAGAGCCAAAGTTGCTGAATGAGAGGAAGAAAACACAGCACATACAAACCGACAATAGGATCACTATTCTATTTGTTTTCACTAACATAATTTAAATAAAGTTACTGCTAACGTGTAGATTTAAGCAAATAACCACATTGTTTTTATTTTAATATTTTCCAAGTTAAGTTGTGCATATGCACAACCAATACTCTCTCTAATTTGTTGTACAAAGCTAAATTGAGGACAACATGTAAAGAGTGTCTTCGCTTCCATAAAGGTTGAGAACGGATATGGAGACGAAAGGCTGGCGGATGGGCAGTAGTACCCCGCAGGAATGAGCGCAGCGAAATGACGAGGAGTACTACCAACAGCCGCGACAACTGTTGAATGTAGCCACCAGAGCCCACAGCCCCAAAAGCTTTAAAGAGAACAACGATAAAAAACAAATTCCCCCCGGAGAACCGGCGGGAATTTTCTTTTAACCCTTAAAACAACCAACATGAAATTAGTTGAGATAGAAAATGATGTACGGTAAAACTTTGTGCATGGTTTTACAGCATTAATATAATTTATACAAGTGCAAGATCGAGCACCTGCGCCATTGTTTTTACATAATGAAATTTCATTCCTTTTATAAACAATGGGTTTATTTCGGCAATGTCTTTTTCATTTAGATAGCAGATAATGATTTCTTTTATGCCCGATCTTTTTGCTGCCAATACTTTTTCTTTGATGCCGCCAACTGGCAATACCTGCCCACGCAAAGTGATTTCACCCGTCATCGCTAAATACGGTTTCATTTTTCTTCCTGTAAACGCACTTGCGAGTGCGCTCATCATGGTAATGCCGGCGCTTGGGCCATCTTTGGGCGTTGCACCTTCGGGCACATGTATGTGTATGTTCTTTTTGGTAAAAAGCTCTGGGTCTATGCCGGCTTTTTTTGCATTCGCTTTTAGCCATGTGTAAGCAGTGGTGGCGCTTTCCTTCATCACATTGCCGAGGTTGCCCGTCAATTGTAGGTCGCCTTTGCCTTCGCTCAATTGTGTTTCTATGAACAAAATATCTCCGCCAACGTAGGTCCATGCAAGTCCAACGGCCACACCTGGCATGCCTGCAGTTTTGTATAATTCGTTGCTGTATTTTGTTTTGCCCAAAATCTTTTCTACATCATTATTGGTAATGGTGGCTTTTAGCTTACCACGCATCACGAGTTCTTTTGCCTGATAGCGCATAATGCTTGCAAGTTGTCTGTCAAGTTCACGTACGCCGCTTTCACGGGTGTAATCTTCAATGACTTTTTGCAGCACCACATCGCTCATTTTAAAGCTCTCAGGCTTCAGGCCATGCATTTCTTTTTCCTTAGGCATTAAGTGGCGCTTGGCGATTTCTATCTTTTCTTCTACTGCATATCCGCTTAAGTCAATTACCTCTAAACGGTCTCTCAGTGCAGGTTGTATGTTATTAATATTATTTGCAGTTGCTATAAAAAGTACTTTGCTTAGGTCATACTCAAGCTCCAGATAATTATCGTAAAAAGTATTGTTTTGTTCAGGGTCTAAAACTTCAAGAAGAGCAGAAGATGGATCTCCACGTTGGTCAGATCCTACCTTATCAATTTCATCTAATATCATTACGGGGTTACCGCTTTTTGCTTTGCGGATAGATTGTAATATTCTGCCCGGCATGGCACCAATGTATGTTTTGCGATGGCCACGTATTTCGCTTTCGTCATGCACACCACCCAAACTTAGCCGTACATATTTTCTATTTATGGCTGCTGCTATGCTTTTACCCAAACTTGTTTTGCCAATGCCCGGAGGGCCTACAAAACAAAGAATTGGACTTTTCATATCACCTTTTAATTTAAGCACAGCCAGGTATTCCAGTATGCGTTCTTTTATTTTGTGCATACCATAATGATCATGATCCAATACCTTCTTTGCCTTTTTAAGATCGTAGGAATCATTGGTAAAATCATCCCATGGCAAATCAAGCATTAAATCTAAATGGTTGTACACAACAGAATAATCGGGTGTAGACGGATGCATCCGCTCCAATTTCTCCGCGCCTTTTTTAAACATTTCCGCAGCTGCTGCAGACCATTTTTTAGATGCTGCTTTGTGCTGCATATCTTTAACCTCCGCCACATTATCGCCCCCTAGTTCATCTTTAATGGCTTTCATTTGCTGCTGCAAAAAATATTCTCTTTGCTGCTTATCAAGCTCCGCACGGGTTTTAGTGGTAACCTTGTTTTTTAATTCTGCATATTGAAGCTCAGTATGCATCAGGTTCATCAACAATTCAGCACGTTCCTTTAGGTCGCTAATTTCCAGCAAGCGTTGCTTTTCTTTAAGGTCGCTGTTTAAGTTACTGCTTACAAAGTGTATAAGGAAAGAAGGGTTCTCTATGTTTTTTAAGATTATACCTGCCTCGCTAGGTATGTTTGGAGAGAGCCCAATGATTTGTGCAGCAAGGTCTTTCACACTTCCCACCAATGCATCAAGCCCCGCATCTCCTTTGTGTTTTTCCTCCTCTAGTATTTTTATTTTGGCTTTAAAATAAGGCTCTTCAGATGTTATTTCCTGCAGCTCAAATCTTTTGCGTCCTTGAATAATAATTGTTGTTCCGCCGTCGGGCATCTTTATCAGTTTAACCAACTTAGCTACCGTTCCTATTTTTTCAAGATCGGCAATTTGCGGCTCTTCTATATTGCTGTCTTTTTGCGCAACAACACCTACCATTTTGTCAGCTTTGTAAGCATCTGTTACCGCCTTTATACTTTTATCTCGGCCAACAGTTATTGGTATTACTACACCAGGAAAAAGTACTGTATTTCTTAAAGGAAGTATAGGCAATTCATCGGGCAGTTCAAGATCGTCGCCATTTCCATCTTCATCTTCAGTTAGAGGTATGATGGGCATAAATTCCATATCATCATCTTGCCCTTGCATAAAAAAATTCTTTGTCATCTAAAAAGTTTAGTTCATCAATTTGGCAAAAGTAAAGGGTAAAAACCGTAAAATTTTGCGGAACTCTTAATAGACAATATTAGTGCCGATAAGGGACATAACTTATTTAGTTACTTTGGAGATTAGCGAGTTACTATAAATGCCTGAGAGTTAATCCTTGGGCAGCTCAATTAAAAAAGTCGTTCCTATACCAGGTGTACTTTGTACTGATATTTTTCCATGGTGTAATTCTATAATTCGTTTGCAGGTTGACAATCCAATCCCGGAACCCTCGTACTCATCCTTTGAATGCAAGCGTTTAAAGGTTTTAAATATTTTTTCCAGATCCTGTTTTTCTATTCCAATACCATTATCTGAAATACTAATAACAACGTTATTTCCATCTGTAACACTCTTTACAAATATTACAGGATCGCTTTTGGAAAACTTTATGGCATTACTTATAATATTCATGAATACTTGCGCCAAGTAAGCTTTGTTGCCCAAAACTGATGGAAGAGGAGATGTATTTATAGCGGCTTTTTTTTCTGTAATCTTAACTTCAAGATCGGAAAGTGCCATGGCTAAAACTTCATTCATATTTACATTCGTCAATTCAATTTCCCTATCAATTGTAGAAATAGTAAGCACATCTTTTACCAAGTTTTGCATCCTTCCTGCTGAGGATTCTATTCTATCCACCAATTGTCTGTTCCTGTCTGATAAATCTGGATTGGAACTTCTTAATACAGATGAAAAAGTTCTTATTTTTCTGAGAGGCTCCTGCAAGTCGTGCGAAGCAATATGAGCAAAAGAAGCAAGGTTTGCATTTGCTTCAGCCAGTCTAAGTTCTGCTTGTTTTCGTCGGGCTATTTCATCTTCTAATTCAAGATTTGTTTTTTGGGAAAATAAAACAGGAAGTATTTTAAAAAGTTCACGAACCGTAAAAATGCTTACGATGCCTGTTGCAAACTTTACAAGCCCACCAAGTCTGTACATTGGTATCCAAAACATCATGGCATCTATAAAATGCGTACTGCCACATAATAAAATAAAGGTGGCAAATAAAATATACACTCCGCTAAATTTTACCTGACCTTTTTTGCCCGTAAAATATTTAAGAATGATGATAGGTATAAGAAAGTAAGCGAGCCAGATCATTGTATCACTTATGATGTAAAGCCAACCGTGAAAGTCTGACCATGTTCCGCAATGCCATCTTGCAGGCCATTGCTCAGTAGCAAATAGACCGGAGAAAAATTCTACAACCTGATGCATATTTTTAATTTAAAATTAACTGAGTAATAAATAAAGTTTGGAAAACCCCAATAAATAAATGTAGAAAGTAATTGCGTAGGCTGTACATTTCATTATAAAACTTTCGTACAAAAGGCTTACCAAAAAGACATTTTTTTACAAATGCAAGTAGTAAAGCTTGCGCAAATAGAGGCGCATGAAAAATATTTTAATTCCCAATGAATTAAAATAAAGATGCAGCACAATAAGATTTTAATAATTTTTTATTTTTCAAATAACATAGCGATTCCGAATGCCGCAGCAGCAGCAATTGCCCCAATCAGTGTGACCCTGATGGCGCCCCAAATTGGATGTATGCCTGTCATTTTGCTCTTAAAAAATCCAAATGTAAAAAGGCAAATAAGGGTAACAACTACTGAGTATTTTAGCGCCTCATGGGAATCGTGTAGAAAAAAGTATGGGCTTAGTGGAATGATACCACCAATGATATAAGAAACACCGATATTTAAGGCAGATTTTGTTGCACGTTTAGGATCAGGTTTATCAAGCCCAAGTTCGTATTTCATCATAAATTCTACCCAACGGTCTTTATCTTTTGCAATTTCTTCCGTGGCTTGTTCTTGTATTTCTTTACTAAGACCAATGTTTGCAAAAAATTCTTTGGTTTCTTCAATTTCCACATGGCGCAAGGTTTCTACCTCATTGTGCTCCCTTTGCTCTTCATTTTTATAATGATCCTGTTCTGTTTTGCCTGATAAATAACCTCCTAAACCCATGGCTATGCTGCCTGCTGCAATCTCCGCAATTCCTGCAATTACAATAATGCTGCTGTTGTCTACAGCCCCACTTAAACCGGCAGCCAGTGCAAAAGGAACAGTTAGTCCATCACTCATGCCTATTACAACATCCCGTAAAAACTCTGAACTCCGCATGTGGTTTTCTGTGTGACCACTATTGTTGACAGTTAAATCCATTTTTTTATGCTAAGATATGAAGGCTTTGTTGAATGATAGTTACGGCATGTGCAACTTCTGTTTCCGTAATTAACAACGGTGGAGCAAACCTAATTTTGTCACCATGCGTAGGTTTTGCAAGCAGTCCGTTCCGTTTCATTTCCATGCAAAGATTCCAGGCTGCATCTTTGTTTTCGTGTTTTATTACAATGGCATTTAATAAACCCTTTCCTCTTATGGTTTTAATAAATGGCGAGTCAATTTTTTGCAAACCTTGTCTGAACAATTCGCCCATAACATTTGCATTTGCAGCCATGTTTTCATCTTTTAAAACACTTAAAGCGGCAACTGCCACTACGCATGCTAAAGGGTTTCCGCCATAAGTACTTCCGTGCTCACCAGTCTTTATAGTCATCATAATTTCGTTGTTGCAAAGTACAGCGCTTACCGGTAACACACCGCCACCTAAAGCTTTTCCTAAAATCAAAATATCTGCCTTTACACCTTCTGAACAAATAGCTAATAAATGCCCTGTTCTGCAAAGTCCGGTTTGTATTTCGTCTGCAATCATCAACACATTGTATTGAGTACATAATTTTCTTACTTTGCCATAATACCCATCATCAGGAACTACAACACCTGCTTCTCCCTGAATGGGTTCAAACAAAAAGGCGGCTACATTTTTATCCTGAAAAGCTTTCTCCAAAGCTTCAACATCATTGAATGGAATATTTTCAAAACCAGGTAAAAATGGTCCGAAGTTTTTTGTAGATGTTGGATCTGTACTATATGAAATAACACCTAATGTACGCCCATGAAAATTATTGTTACAGACAATTATTTTTGCTTTGTTTTCCGGTATGCCTTTTACTTCGTAAGCCCATTTCCTGCTTAGTTTCATGGCTGTTTCTACAGCTTCTACACCCGTGTTCATGGGTAACACTTTATCATAGCCAAAATAAGCTGTAATAAACTTTTCATACTCACCTAGTTTGTCACTGTGAAATGCTCTTGAAGTAAGTGTAAGTTTCTGCGCCTGTTCAAGTAAGGCAGCTATTATTTTAGGATGGCAATGCCCTTGATTTATGGCAGAATAGCCGCTTAGAAAATCGTAATATTTTTTGCCTTCCACATCCCAAACATTTACGCCCTTTCCTTTGTCTAAAACAACGGGTAACGGATGATAATTGTGGGCACCATATTCATTTTCTAAATTAATAAAATGATTGGTAGTTGTTGCTGCATGAACTGTCATATTCATGATGAGTTTTTTTGAAGAAGTAAATTATTTATTGGAATTGTTGGTGCTGCCTTCCTCAGAAAAAGGAAGGTAATGGGAATTAACCTCGATGGTTAAGCAGATCTAAGTGATTGCTGAGAAAAAACGATATAATAATTGGTGTCTCGATACTTCAAAGATAGCCGTTTAAACCAATTGGCAAAAGTAATGAGTGGGA
>JANXTN010000058.1 GCA_025352435.1 Ferruginibacter sp.
CGACTGGTTTATAGGGGATGACTTTCACCACAACGGAGCATTTTTTGCCATGGATGGATTTTCTTTTTACCCAACTTTTGGCAAGCCGCATCCTAAACCAACTACTAGTTATGGTGAAGGTTTTAAAACTTTGACAAAAGATAACTACAAGTTTTATTTAGAGCAAGGCACACCTAAAAATCTTGACAAATTAATTGGCGACAGCATAACATTTTGGCATCAAATGTATGAGCACCCTAACTACGATGCATGGTGGCAGGCCCGCAACGCACGTAATGGTTTATATAATGTAAAACCAGCAATGCTTTGGGTTGGTGGCTTGTTTGATGCAGAGGATTGCTGGGGTGCTTGGAATGCTTACAAAGCTGCTGAAAAACAAAGCCCACAAACAAAATCAAGTATTGTAATGGGGCCATGGTATCATGGACAATGGAGCAGAGAAGGCAGTTTTTTAGGGAATGCAAGATTTCTTTCCAACACATCAGACTACTTTCAAAAAAATATAGAAGTTCCTTTCTTTAATTATTATTTAAAAAACAAAGGTTCTGTTTCAGATATTGCAGAAGCGAACATATTTTTTACAGGAGAAAACACCTGGAGAAAATTAAATAAATGGCCGCCCGCAGAAGTATCAAATACAAATTTGTTTATTGCAGACAATGGGCTACTTTCTTTTAAGGCAGAAAACTCTAAAAATTTGTTCGAGGAATATGTAAGTGACCCTTCTCACCCGGTTCCTTATACAGAAGATGTACATGAGCGCCGTACAAGAGAATACATGACGGATGACCAACGTTTTGCTGAACGCAGGCCAGACGTATTAACTTTAAAAACGCCTGTTTTAGATAATGACCTAACACTTGCAGGTACAGTTACTGTTGATATTGTGGCAGCCATTTCTACAACAGATGCAGATTTCGTGGTAAAAATAATAGATGTTTTTCCGGATGATTTTACTTATCCGGACAGCAGCAAAAACAACGGTACAGCTTATCCAATGGGCGGGTATGAAATGCTGGTAAGAGGGGAAATTATGAGAGGAAAATTTCGTAATAGTTTTGAAAAACCGGAAGCATTTACACCAAATAAAGTTACAAGTGTAAAATACGCATTGCCTGATGTAGCGCATACATTTAAAAAAGGACACAGGCTGATGATACAAGTACAAAGCAGTTGGTTTCCACTTGCAGACCGCAATCCTCAACAGTTTATGAACATTTATAAGGCGGAGGAAAAAGATTACAAGAAAGCAAATATCAAAATTTACCATAGTGGTTTAAACCAAACGAAATTTATTTTACCGGTCTTAAAGAACTAATATGAAGAGAATAATTTTGTTGACTTTGGGAATTTATTCAGGAATTGTTTCTGCGCAGGACAAAAGCAATTTTGTCAAAGAAAACTTTTATAAAATTGATACCAATATTGTGATGCGAGATGGTATAAAATTAAAAACCATCATATACATTCCAAAGGATGAAAACGAAAAATATCCGTTTCTCATAGAGCGAACACCTTATTCAGCGGGACCATACGGTGATAGCATTTTTGCAAACCGAATAGGTCCAAACCCAAACCTGATGAAAGAAAAATACGTTTTTGTTTATCAGGATGTAAGGGGTAGATATATGAGCGAGGGAATGAATCTTGAGGTTACGCCGTATTTATCAATCAAAAAAAATAACAAAGATGTAGATGAAAGCAGTGATACCTACGATGCTGTTGAATGGCTTGTTAAAAATATAAAAAACAACAACGGCAGAGCAGGATTATATGGTATCTCCTATCCCGGATTTTACGCGACAGCATCTTTACCCAATGCGCACCCGGCAATAAAAGCAGTAAGCCCACAGGCACCTGTTACGGATGAATTTATTGGTGACGATGCCAACCATAATGGAGCGTTTTTTCTTCTAGATAACTTTTCTTTCATGAATTATTTTGGAAAAGAAAGAAATGGCCCTGTAAAAAATTATGGTGCTGAAATATTTGATTACAAAACAGAAGATGCATACGACTTCTTTTTAAAATTAGGTCCATTAAAGAACACACAATCCGCAAAATATTATAACAACAGAAGTTATATTTGGAACGAATATTTACTACATGATACTTATGATGATTATTGGAAAGCGAGGAATATTCGTCCTTATTTAAAAAATATTCAACCGGCTGTAATGGTTATTGGCGGCTGGTTTGATGCCGAAGATTTATACGGAGCGATTAATACTTACCAAGCCATTGAAAAACAAAATCCCGCAAACAAAAATAATTTTGTAATGGGCCCGTGGACACATGGGGCCTGGGCAGGTGCAGACTGGACTAAGTTTGCCACTTATGATTTTGGCAACAATACCAGCAAATATTTTCAGGATAGTCTGGAGACTTCTTTTTTTAATTTTTACTTAAAAGACAAAGGAGCTTTTAAAGCAGCAAAAGCTACCGTTTTTGAAACAGGTACTAACAAATGGAAGAAATACAATGTGTGGCCGCCAAAAGCAAGTGTGGCGACTGCTTTTTATTTACAGGCTAATAAAAAACTGAAAAGCTTAAAACCGTCTATTGTAAACAGTTATGATGAATATGTAAGTGATCCTGCAGATCCGGTTCCTTACACAAAAGCTGTACTTGGAAACAGGAACAACGAATACATGGCCGAAGACCAGCGTTTTGCTGCAGAAAGAAAAGACGTGGTTTTATTTGAAACCAATATTTTAAATGAAGATGTAACGCTTGCAGGAAAAATAATTGCAGACCTACAAGTTTCAATATCTACCACTGATGCAGATTTTGTGGTAAAGCTAATTGATGTGTTACCTGCAAATGAATCAACACCGTCAAATACTCCAAAAGGTATGATCATGCAGGGGTTACAAAGATTGGTACGGGCAGAAGTTATGCGTGGAAAGTTCAGAGAAAGTTTTTCAACGCCCAAAGCTTTTGTTCCCAATAAAATAACTAATGTAAAATTTGACTTGAATGATGTGGCTCATACTTTTAAAAAAGGACATAAAATTATGATCCAAATTCAAAGTAGCTGGTTCCCTTTGGTAGACAGAAACCCTCAAAAATTTATGCGCATTCCTGATGCAAATGAAAATGATTTTCAAAAAGCTACAATCCGTATTTACCATGATAAACAAAATGCAAGCAAAATAATTTTGCCGGTTATAAAAAACTAGTATGAAAAAAATATTTAGCCTCTCTGTAATAAGCTTTTGTTGGATGATTACACTTGCACAAAATTCAATAAATGTAGTTCCTTATCCTAATGAAGTTACAATGGGCAATGGTAATTTCGAATTATCCTCTGCCACAAAAATTATATATAAGCAAGGCGCTTCAAAACTCGCATCATACCTTAAAGATCAGATAAAAACGCTAACAGGATTCTCTTTGAAAATCGTTGCGTCCAACAGCATAAGACCTCTTGTCAATAAAAATAGTATTCAACTTAGTTTGAATGGGAACGCATCATCAAAGGGTAACTATACTTTACAGATATCAAGGTCAACAATTAATTTAGAGGCAAAAGAAACAGAATTGCTGTTCAATGGAATTCAAACAGTTTTGCAATTAATTCCAGTTAGTAACCCAGGTAGCCCCCTTTTTCTCCCTCAACTTTCCATTAAGGATGGAGCAAAATTTTCTTACCGTGGTATGCATTTAGATGTATCCAGGCATTTCTTTCCTGTGGCATTCATAAAAAAATACATCGATCTGCTTGCATTGCATAAGTACAATACTTTTCACTGGCATTTAACCGACGACCAGGGCTGGCGAATAGAGATAAAAAAATATCCTTTACTGACAAAAGTTGGAGGGTACAGAAACGGAACGATAATAGGACGATACCCTGGCAAAGGAAATGACAACACACACTATGGCGGTTATTACACACAGAAACAAATAAAAGAAGTTGTTCAATACGCAGCCGAGAGATATATAAATGTATTACCTGAAATTGAAATGCCCGGGCATGCATCTGCCGCCATTGCTGCCTATCCTCAACTCAGTTGTTTCCCAAATGAGGATACCCAGATTAATTCTACAACTGCATGGGCTGGAAGCCGCACGGGTAAACAAGTACAACAAACCTGGGGCGTATTTAATGATGTATTTGCACCTACAGAATACACTTTTAAATTTATTGAAAATATTTTGGATGAAGTTATGCCGCTGTTCCCATCCACATATATTCATATTGGTGGAGATGAGTGCCCAAAAGAAAACTGGAAGCGCTCCCCTTTTTGCCAGCAATTAATCAAAGAAAAAAATTTAAAAAATGAGCATGGTTTACAAAGTTATTTTATACAAAGAATAGAAAAGTATGTAAATAGTAAAGGCAAAAAAATTATTGGCTGGGATGAAATTTTAGAAGGCGGACTTGCCCCGAATGCAACGGTAATGAGCTGGCGTGGTACGGAAGGTGGAATTGCAGCGGCAAAGGAAAATCATGATGTTGTAATGACGCCGGGTACCCACTGCTATTTTGATCATTCTCAAAGTAGTAAAGAAGACAGTGTAACTATAGGAAGTTTTTTGCCATTAGAAAAAGTTTATGCTTTTGAACCTGTTCCTGCTGCACTTTCTGCAAATGAGGTAAAACATATTTTAGGTGCACAGGGAAATGTATGGACTGAATATATGAGCAACGAAAACAAAGTTGAGTACATGGTTTTGCCCCGTATTGCTGCATTGGCTGAGGTTTTATGGACGGTAAAAGAAAAAAGAAACTTTGTGAGTTTTGAAACCAGATTGCCTTTTGTAGTGAAATTATACAAAGCAAAAGGGTATAATTACAGTAAAGTTTATTACGACCTAAAAGGTTCTATAAAAAAAGCAGAAGAATAAAACAGGCCGGAACAGAAAACAAAAAAATAGGAGTCGCCATTAATGAAGAGCAAAACCAGAGTTGCTAAATTATGCAGCGCTACTTTAAGTTTAGAAGACCCTTTTTAATTTTTGCTCTCTTAATAATAAATCTACCAAAGTCATGGCTGTTACTGCCTCTAACACTACAGGTACACGCAAAGCAATACATAAATCGTGACGTCCTTTTACCGAAAAGGTTTCTATTTCGTCTGTAGTTTTATTAAAGGTCTGCTGAGGTTTTGGTGTAGAGGAAGTTGGCTTAACAGCAATTCTAAAAACTATTTCATTCCCGTTTGTTATCCCACCTGAAATACCACCCGAATTGTTTGTAAGCGTAAGCCCATCTTTATTTTGAATAGCATCATTGTGTTGAGAACCCAACATTTTTGCAGCGGCAAATCCTGCTCCGAATTCAATTCCTTTTACAGCCGGTATAGCAAACACAGCATGACTTAAAAGCGATTCTACAGAATCATAGAATGGTTCTCCTAAACCTACAGGAATATTCTTTGCAATACATTCAACTATGCCACCGACACTGTCTCCAATTTGCATTGCTTTTTCAATTCCCTTTTCAATATCTTTTTCTCCGCCCACTTCCAGTAATGAAGCAGAGACAGAAATATTAGAAAGAGAAGATGAACTCAAAATTTTTTTGGCCACGACTCCTGCAGCTACAATACAGACAGTTAGCCTGCCACTAAAATGACCGCCGCCTCTGAAATCTTCAAAACCTCCAAACTTTTGAGAAGCAGTCAAATCTGCGTGTCCCGGTCTTGGAACATCTCTTTGTTTTACATAATCCGTACTGCGAGTATTGTTGTTTTCAAATATTATTGTAAGAGGTGCTCCTGTTGTTTTATCATTAAAAATACCTGACAAAAAAATTGGCGTATCATCCTCTTTTCTTGGTGTAGTCCCAGGTTGGATTCCACCTTTACGCCTTTCAATATCCGTAATAAAATCACTTGCCAACAAAGTAATTCCTGCGGGACAACCGTCAATTGTTATTCCTACAGATGGACCGTGAGATTCTCCGAAAATGTTTACATTAAATAAATTACCAAAACCGTTCATGATGTAAAATTATTCGTTAACAATACCAATGTTTGTTCCTAATTTTTTTAAATGCTCATAAAATTGAGGATAAGATTTGTTGATGGCATCTGCTTGCTCAATTTCAATCTGTCCCATAGCACCTAATGCCGCAATTGCAGCAGCCATGGCAATCCTATGGTCATGATGAGAAGATACAACTGCAGATTTTATTTTACCTCCATTTATATGCATTTCATCATTTACAAGTGTGATTTCAATTCCCATTTTTGCAAAAATATCCTTTAATGTTTCAGCCCTGTTGCTTTCTTTGGCTACAAGCCTATGAGTTCCCTTAATTATTGTTGTTCCTTTACAATATGCTGCAAGCGCGGCAAGCGGTGGGAAGAGATCAGGACAATCAGTTGCATCAAATTCAAAAGATTTTAATTCTGCTTTAGAGATTTCAGTTGAATCCTGTTTTTTGCTTATTACAGCACCGCAATCCTGTAAAGCCTTCAGGATAGCTTTATCAGCCTGTGTTGATTTGTCATCTAATCCCATGACTCGCACTGAGCCTGCTATGGCACCTGCAACTAATAAAAATGAAGCGCTGCTCCAGTCACCTTCCACAGTATATTCAATAAAATTTTCAGAAACAGTTTTAGGTTTTACTATAAATTGCTGATAATTTTTATTGACAATATTGTAACCAAAACGGTTCATTACATCAAGTGTGAGATCTACATACGGACCACTTTTTAAATCCGTCACATTGATGCTGACTTCTTCCTTGGCTGCCTCACCAAAAGCAAACAACAAACC
>JANXTN010000061.1 GCA_025352435.1 Ferruginibacter sp.
TTTTCCTTCTTCTACATTTCTTATAAACTTTATAGGCGACATGTTTGCCGTATCAATATAACTTTCGTAACGATCACGTACTTTAAAAAAATTATCGAAGAAAGAGTAGGTTTTGCCTTCACCTACGCAATGATAAACCGGCTTACCGTTAAAGCGCTCTAATGCTGTAGTAAAGCTTGCCTCACCTGCTCCAATGTATGCGCCCATAGCGTTGTAATACACCTTCATGATAATTTTTTCGCCGGGCAAAAATGCGGAGTTGCGTACGCCACAAAAATCTCCTTTTTGTGCAAATGAAAATGCTGTAATAAGAGAAAATGCTAGTGAGCAAGAAAGCAATCTGGTAAAATTTTTCATTTGTCTTTTAATATTTTTATTCCAAAAATGAGCAAGCTTCCTATAATAGCCGGAACTACTAAGTTTATGATCCAGATGCCTAAAGATGCAGCCTGTATACCTAGGATGTTATTGCTGTACAGTTGCAATATTTCCAGACTGGCAGCGGCTCTTATGGGCAACTCTGTAAAGCCGATGGTGGGTGCTAATGCCATCACCAGATAAAAAACCGTTAGTAACCTAAAGCATGTAAAAAAGCTTACGTCAACCTGCATTATTTGCAGGAGCAGTACAAATTGCAAAATAAATACCATGTACCGCAAAAAAGACAAAGACAGAATTCTTAACAATTGTTTACGTGAAAACGTGTTTAACAATACAATATGTGCAGCTATCTTCTGAAGCCATTTTATTTTATTTAAAAACTTTACAAGGATCCCTACTCTTAAATAGACCAATATTAAAAAAGCGGCGGCAGATGCGCTGATGTACAATAAAATATCTTCTGTGTAAGCCGGTAAAGAATTGAACAATTGCTTGTCATGGCTTACATATTTTAAATAAATAAGTCCGAGTGTTCCCATCAACACTGTTATAAAAAGCTGGCTCACACTTCCGAGAATGGTTAGTGGGATTGCATCTAAACGATGCTCCTCTCTTACATACAAAATACGACCCCCATATTCGCCAACACGGTTTGGCGTAAGCATGGTGATGCTGCAACCTGCAAGCACACTTCTATATGCATTTGTGTAAGATATTTTTTCCAGCGGGCGAAGGAGCAGTTGCCATTTAAAAGCTTCTAACCCCCAATTTAAAAACATCATTAAAACGGCGAGCCACAAAGCAGGATTTGCAAAACTACTTTTTATCTGCAACCATCTGTTGGCAAGGTCAGGTTGATGAGCAACCTGTTTGTATAAACTCCAGCTAAGAAATAAAAAGATTAATGGACCTAAAAACCAGTTGAATAATATTTTGATACTTTTGCGCAGATATAAGTTTTGGTAAAAATAGCCTCCGTATTGCAAAAGACAACAAAAATAATTTTAGGTATAGATCCTGGTACAATAGTGATGGGATACGGCATTATAAAAGTGAAAGACAAAACCGCAACCTTGCTGGATATGGGTGTTTTAAAACTAAATGCCAAACAAGATGCATACGAACGGCTCGAAAAAATACACAGCAAAGTAACCTCCATTATACAGGAGTATAAACCTACATGCTTCGCCATTGAAGCACCCTTCTTTGGTAAGAACGTACAGAGTATGCTTAAGCTTGGGCGTGCACAGGGTGTGGCTATTGCAGCGGCCATGCAAGCGGGTTTATCAGTTACTGAATACTCTCCTAAAAAAGTAAAACAATCTATAACGGGGAATGGTAATGCGGATAAACTACAGGTATCGAAAATGCTGCAATCTATTTTACAATTTGAAGGTGAACATACCTGGTTAGATGCTACGGATGCACTGGCGGTGGCGCTTTGCCATCATTTCCAGGAAAGTAATTTACTGGCAGCTGCGGGGGGAGGTAAAAATGACTGGAAAAGTTTTATTGCTAATAATCCGAAGAGGGTGAAAATAAGTTGAGTGGACGGCTCGCAGAATTATGTGAGATTTGGCACACGGATTTTTACGGATTGAAAAAGATTAAAAGGGATTTTTTCAGCTCAAAAATTTTCGACATTTTCACTGATTTTTTCTTTGTGCACCTTGTGCTTTCCTTTGTGGTTCTATGAATTTTAGCCACAGATTTGGAGGATTTGCACAGATTATTATTTGTTTAAATTATTAAGAAGTTGCTGCTGAATATCCATCATCTCTTCTTTTGTAAATGATACTTTTGGTCTTGTAAAATTTAAATCATCTGCGGAATTGATGGGTACAAGATGAAGATGCGCATGAGGCACTTCCAAACCAATAGCACTGATACCGCAGCGATTGCAATCAAACGTTTTTTCGATTGCTTTTGCAATAGGCTTTGCAAATACGAGCATTGCTGAAAGCAACTCATCATCCAGATCAAATAGTTTATCTACTTCCTTTTTTGGCACTACCAATACATGCCCTTTCACCAAAGGAAACACATCTAAAAAAGCAAGGAAGTTTTCATCTTCTTTAATTTTATAAGAAGGTATTTCGCCGGAAATGATTTTAGAAAAGATGGACATGATGAAGATATTTAAACAATAAAAAACTCGCTCCTGTAATGGGAACGGGTTGTAAATTAAATAAATGTTATTAGATTGAAATGCCTTTTACTTCAAATTTTAAAATACCAGCGGGTACACTCACTTCTGCAATATCTCCTTTTACCTTACCCAACAAGCCCTTGCCAATGGGTGATGTAACGGATATTTTTCCTTGCTTTAGATCAGCCTCATTTTCAGATACGATCTGGTAGGTCACCGTTTTTTTAGTGCTTAAGTTCAATAAAGTTACTTTCGTTAAAATGCTCACCCTGCTTGTATCAATAGTCGTTTCATCTAAGATTCGTGCGGTGGAAACTACGCCTTCCAGATAATTAATTCTAGCTTCAAGCAAACCCTGCGCTTCTTTTGCCGCATCATATTCTGCATTCTCTTTCAAATCTCCTTTTTCTCTTGCTTCTGCAATGGCAGCACTTGCCGCAGGTCTATCCACGCTTTTTAATCTGTGAAGATCTACTTGAAGTTTATCAAAATTTTCCTGTGTTACGTAATTAGTATCTGACATACAATTCTTTTTGAGTTTTACTAAAAAAAATACAACGCTCCGATTTCTTGGAGCGTTGTAGATATACAAATATAAGGAAAAGTCATTAAGTTAGCAGCGCCTGCTAATCTAATTTGAGCTTGGCTAGTTTCGCTAAAAGCACTTCGCTCATTTTTAAAAAAGCCTCGTGGCTATAACCTGCAATATGAGGCGTAATAAGCACATTCTTCTGCGCAAGCAAAAAATCGAGTTGCTCTCTTTCTATAGTTGCTAAGGTCTCAAGCTTTTCATTTTCAATTACATCTAATGCAGCACCTTTAATTTTTCCCTCTTGCAACGCCCTAATTAAAGCTGCAGTATTCACTACATTTCCACGTGAAGTATTTAGGATAAAAGGTTTGCTTTTTAATCTGTCAAAAAAGGCATCATCGGCCATATGCCTTGTCTCGTCGCTCAGTGGCACATGAAAACTTATGACATCTGCATACCTACAAATCTGATCGAAGTCAGCCTCTCTAATAAACTGACCACCAAAGCCATTTTTATTTGTATCATATCCCAACATGGTAACATCAAACCCAGAGAGCACTTTTGCAAAAGCTTCGCCGGTATTTCCGTAGCCGATTATACCAATCGTTTTACCTGATATTTCTATTCCCCTGTTTTCATCCCTTACCCATTTACCTTCCTTAATTTCGTTGCTGCTTTTTGCTATTTTGTTGGCGAGGTTCAATAGCATACCAAGCGCATGTTCACCTACAGCGTTTCTGTTGCCCTCAGGGCTGCTTATGCAAGCGATGTTTTTGGAGGCGGCGTATGCAGTATCTATTAATTCCATACCGCTACCCAATCGTCCGACCCACTGTAAAGCAGGCGCAGCATCAATTATTGCTTTATCAATCTTTAAACGAGTAGTCACTACCAAACCCGTTACCTCAAACATCACTGCCAACAATTCAGCATACGAAATGTCTGGCTCATACATTACTTTACAACCTTTGCTTTGAAAGGTTTCTATTAAATAAGGATGAACTTTTGCAGTTATTAAAATCATTTTATAAAAACGCAGTTACGCTTATTTCTATGTTTACATTTTTAGGAAGTCCTTTTACGGCAACAGTTTCTCTTGCAGGATAATCACCCGAAAAGTAACTGCCGTATATTTCATTAACCTCAGCAAATAAACTCATATCGCTCAGGAAAATTGTAGTCTTTACAATATTATTGAAGCCGGCCCCTGCTTCTTTTAAAATAGCTGTAATGTTTTTCATTACCTGATGCGCTTCTTCTGCTATAGTTGCATTTGTTAAGTTTCCTGTTGCAGGGTCAAGTGCTATTTGCCCTGATGCGAATAAGAAGTTACCAGCCTTTACAGCTTGATTGTAAGGCCCAATAGGTGCAGGGGCTAAATCTGTTTTGATAATAATTTTCTCCATGTTTAAATTTTTTATAGGCAAATATATCCTCTTTATAGCACGTATTTTTGCTCAAAACATTATAATGGAAATTGTTGTTCTAGGAGATGAAAAAGAATTTAATTTTTTAAAAAACATAGGAGATAGTATTACATGGATATGTACAAATACGGCTGAAAAGTTTTTTTCCAATAAACATGCAGCTGCATATTTTGATCTGCGGGCAAATGCCGCTGAGGATTACAGCAGCATTGCGAAGCCCGTTTTTACAAACAGCATGATAGCAACGCTTGCAGAGAATCATCACGGCAGTAACATCATCCGAATAAATGCATGGCCAGGCTTTGTAGAGAAAGATTTGTGGGAACTGGCAGGTGTAGTAAGCGCTGAGGCTATAGGAGTTTTAGAAAAACTACATAAGAAATATATTGTTGTTCCTGACGAACCTGGTTTTGTAAGTGCAAGAATTATTGCCATGATTATTAATGAAGCATTCTTTGCTTTGGATGAAAACGTCAGTTCCAAAAACGACATTGATATTGCAATGAAGCTTGGCACCAATTACCCGTACGGGCCTTTTGAATGGTGCGAAAAAATTGGTGTGCAGCAGGTTTATCAGTTACTTGCAAAACTTTCTTTAACCGATCGCAGATTTTTACCCTCCGCAGGCATAGCAGCAGCAAATAAAAACAAATAATGGCGCTTATTTTAAACATAGACAGCTCTCTGGAAACAGCCACTGTAAGCATCGCACAGGAGGGAATAATATTACAGCACGAAGTAAATAACGTACAAAAACAACATGCATCTTTTTTACACAGCGCCGTACAAAAACTTACGAATGATTTAAAAATATCATTACAAGAAGTAGATGCAGTTGCATGCACAATAGGCCCTGGTTCTTATACAGGCTTGCGTGTTGCACTTGCAGCGGCAAAAGGATTTTGCTATGCACTAAATGTACCCCTAATCACTATTGGCACTTTAGAAGCCATGGCATTCAGTATTCAAATTCTCCACCCTGAAAAAGATGTATACTATTGCCCAATGATAGATGCCCGTAGAATGGAAGTATATACTGCTTTGTACAATCAAGATTTAGTCGAACTACATCCAGCGCATGCAATAATTATAGATGAGCAATTTTATGCAGAGGAATTAAGAAACAATAAAAAAATTCTTTTTTTCGGAAATGGCATGGAGAAGTATAAAAATATGGCTAAGCCTACAAATGCAATGTTTGTTCAGTTAGAAGACATATGCAATTCAATCAATATGTTATCTCATAAAAAATTTGTAGAGAATATTTTTGCCACTCTTTCCCGAGCTGTACCACTATATGCAAAAGAGTTTTATAATGGGGTATAACTTTTTTTCATAGGAGATTTAACATATTTGAACTAAAACAGATGCAGGACGAAGCATATATTTGCAAAGTTCAAAATATGATTTATATACTTTAAAATCCCCACAAAGTTATGATTGCAACTCACACAGATGAGCAGGTTAAATCTGCATTAGATTCCAATGACAATGTTCTGAAAATAAATTATCACAATTTAAAAAAAGCTGCACTGGTTTTAAGGGCACTCAACCATAAATTAAGACAGCAAATCCTTACGCTTGTAGAAACAGAAAAGAAGATTACTGTTACAGAAATTTATGTTCGTATGAGACTGGAACAGTCTGTTGCCTCTCAACACCTTGCTATTTTACGTAGAGCTGGCATAGTGAGTACACAGCGTGATGGTAAGTTTATTTACTATACAGTAAATTATAAGCGAATTGAAGAAATAACGAAAATTGTTGATGATTTGGTTGGTTAAAACATGATCTATAATTTATATTTAAGCGTTCCATAAAATTGGAACGCTTTTTTAATGTGTAAATTGCAGCAAGAAATTTTGAAATTATATGTACATAAAACAATTATATACTAACTGTCTTAGTGAAGCCGCTTATTATATAGAAAGCAATGGTGAAGCAGCCATCATAGATCCGTTGAGAGATATAGAAGAATACATTTTGATGGCTAAGGAAAGAAATGCTACCATAAAATATATTTTTGAAACGCATTTTCATGCAGATTTTGTGAGCGGCCACATAGACCTAAGCAAAGCCACAGGCGCACCCATTATTTATGGACCCGGTGCCAAGACAAGTTTTACAATTGAAAATGCAGCGGACGGGCAAACATACAAAGTCGGAAATGTAAGTCTTAAAGTTTTACATACTCCGGGACATACATTAGAAAGCACTTGCTATTTGTTGATGGATGAAAAAGATAAACCACATGCTATTTTTACCGGTGATACTTTATTCGTGGGCGATGTGGGCAGGCCTGACCTTAGCAGCGGAGATTTGAGCAGTGAGGAACTTGCCGGAATAATGTACGATACGCTAACTACCAAAATATTACCATTACCCGATGATGTAATCGTTTACCCCGCCCATGGGCCCGGAAGCAGTTGCGGTAAAAATTTGGGCCCCAATACTTTTAGCACCATGGCTGAAGAAAAGAAAACAAACCATGCACTTCAACCACAAAGCAAAGAAGATTTCATTACAGCTGTAACTACAGGCCTCAACACCGCTCCGGTTTATTTTGCGGTGAATGCAGGCATTAATCAAAAAGGTTATGAGGCTATTGATGCTGTAAAAGCAAGAGGAATAACGGAACTAACAATTGAAGAATTTAAACGTTTAGCAAAAGAGGATACCATCATTTTAGATACCAGACCGGCTACAATATTTACCCAAGGTTTTATACCCGGCTCATTGTTTATTGGTTTGGAAGGTCGCTTTGCAGAATGGGCGGGGAGCTTGTTACCATTTAATAAAAAAATAATATTGGTAACGCCACAAGGCAAAGAGGAAGAAACGGTAATAAGACTCGCAAGGGTTGGCTTTGATAAAATGTGGGGGGTTTTAAAAGGTGGCTTTGGGGCATGGCAACAGGCCGGAGAAAAAACTGACATGATCATAGATATTGAAGCAGATGAATTAATGATGGATATGCCGCACGACCCCAACCTCACTGTTGTAGATGTGCGTAGGGAAGCAGAGCATGCAGATGGACATTTAAAAGGGTCCGTAAACCTGCCGTTAAGTGATATGACGGATGTTGCCTTACTTGCACAGTTTGAAGAGCATGAAAATTTATATGTGCATTGTGCCGGCGGCTACCGAAGTGTAATTGCACTTTCCATTTTAAAAAAAGAAGGTATTAATAATGTACGCAATATTTTAGGTGGCTGGGCCAAAATAAAAGAAGAAGAAAAATCGGTGATAAAAAAAGATGCATCGCTCTTAAATTAAATTATCCTAGTTGCAAAAGATCGACTCTTTATTTTTTTACAAAAAAGAAATAGTAAACTTTGGAACAGTTTTTTCAGAGTCTACAATGAATAATAATTTCTGTTATTTTGATTATTATAAATGTTCCTTTTATTGCCTTCCACATTTCGGAAACTATATTTTAAATAGTTTCATTATTTCTGCTCTATAGCTTTAAGCTTCCCCATTTTGTAATCTCTTATCCAATCAATTTTAATTGAATTTGTAAGAGAATTTCTATACGAAATAGATGTATTACTAATTAGAATTGCTGTTTTTGAACTGCAATAACAAAAGTTATTAATCGTTTATTTTATATCTTCCTTATCCCCTAACGTTGCTAAAATTCGACTTATGAAAACCTCGCTACTCACCCTTCTACTATATATATCTACAATCTCCATATCAGCACAAAATGTTGCGATCAATAATACCGGAGTATCCGCAGATACTTCAAGTATGTTAGATATAGCATCTACAAAAACCGGCTTTTTAATTCCAAGAATGACAACTGTTCAAAGAGATTCGATTCTACTGCCGGCAAATGCTTTACAATTATTTAATACAACAACAAAGGCCTTAAATATTTACAATAATAATCGCTGGGAAACTATCCAGTCTATAAGAGCTTCTAATAATATTGTGTATGTTTCTGCGTTAAGTGATTTACCTACGCCTGTAGGTAGCAGTATTGTATTGGATGCAACAAAAATGTACATTTTTTCGGGCATTGTAAATATTTCACCTTACTACCTTTTCTTAAATGGTGCAAGTTTAAGTGGAATAGATCCCGCAAAGGACGGCATCATGTCTTCGGTGAGTGGAGGTGTTTTACGCAGCACAGGCGTAAGTGTTTACATGGCAAATATTGCAGTAATTCCGTTAACCGCAACGACCAAAGCATACGATTTAGCCGATGCTACAGGTACCAAATTTTGCAATATTTTCTCCGGTTGTTCTGTAGTAGAAATTGGTATCCCAACTTTAGGTGTTGGACAGATTAGCGGTTTTAAAGCTACTACCATAGAAAAAAATTATTGGAATTGTACCGATGGTATCAAGATCACAGGAACTGTCGGTAAATTTTGTTCTGTATTGAATTTTATTACAGGCATATCCTCAGGCTCCGGCATTGAGTTTTTAGCCGGTACCAACATCAGTGATATAGATTTATCTAATAACTATTTTATTTATAACGGTCAAACTGGGGTTAAGGTAAATGCGGGAGCTGTGGTTGATAATGGTAGAATGACAACGAACATGTTTCGTGGTGTAACTACATTATTAAGCGGTGTAGACTCTTACTCACTTGGATGGCAAATGGTTTCCAATACCGGTATACCAAATACAAGAGCTTTCAGTTTTCAATACATGACAGCAAATGCTACCGCTACATCACTCCCTGTTGCAAATACTTATTACAAAATTGCCGGAACTACCACAACAGTAAACGCAAAGAAATTTACTGCCTCCTCCAATAGAATTACTTATATAGGCAGAACAGATATTGTAGGTAAGGTGAATATTATTATGGGAGCAAAAGCACCGTCCAATAACAGTGACTTTTCAATAGTGGTTGCTAAAAACGGCGTGGTGATTCCGGCTCCTCTTGCATCTATAGCTGCAGCTTCCAACAACCAAAGCTTTCAAATAAATTTTATTACAGAACTTGATTTATCAACCAACGATTATGTAGAAGTTTTCATAAAAAGCAACAATAGCAATTCAACCTCTTTGACAGTTGAAGAATTTCAGTTCAGAATCACAGATTAATCTAAAGCTAATTATAAACTTCATTTTTTAATGCTTATTAAAATTTATTTTTAAACCATTCGGTAACATGCGCATACTATTATTAATAATCGGCATGAGCTTATTCTTTCTCGATCACTTTATTATACCTTTTTCGCCCCAGTTACAATTTGTATTGTTTATTGCAGGTGTTATTTTGCTTGGTATTCCGCATGGGGCTGCAGATTTGCTTGTAGCTACAGAAAATGAATCAGGACGCCACACATTTTCAGCCAAAGGTTTTCATCTGAGATATGTTGGAAGTCTTGCATTATTCGCTTTTTTATTTTGGGTATTTCCTGTTATTACTAATTTATTGTTCATTTTATTTGCTGCTTTTCATTTTGGAGAAACAGATCTAATAAAGTTTAGAACCTCAAATAAATCAGGAAAATTTTTTATTATGGGTTATGGCATTCTTATACTTTTTGTTATTATTCTTCCTCATTTTGGAACGTTGATGCCATTATTCATTTTATTTAAATCGGGTTTAAAAAACGAATCTTTCATTACATACATTGATACATACCGTTATTATATTTTGATAATAACTTGTATCATTTTTACTTTTATAATCATCTGGTATTTGATCACAAATTCTATTGAGCGTAGAATATTCTTGCCCTTCTTAATGGAATATATCTCGCTGCTGATTATACTTTATTATTTGCCCATGATACTTGGATTTACATTTTATTTTGTATTGTGGCATTCATTATTTTCTCTAAAAAATATTTTCCAGTATCTGGGTAAAGATGGTATCATTTCTAATGGTGTTATTGCAAAGCAAATAAGTTTATACAGCCTCATATCCTTTTTAGGTTTTTTAGTTTTTGCATTTACCGGAGTACTTATATTAAATCACAATTCGCTGATAGCCTATGTTTTTTTATTGCTTGCCATACTTACCGCTCCACACATGCAGGTGATGCACCACATGTACATTAATTTAAAAAAGCTCGCAGTAGCAGAGCCTTTTATTTAACTCTATGAAAAGATTTATACATTTTCAGCATTTTAAAAAGCCACTTGCAAGTGCGCTGTTCATATTTTTTTTCATACAGTTACAGGCACAAAACCCTCGTGGCATTATCACAATCAACACAGGTGTTGTTTTCAATATTGGTAAAGATGCTAGTTTGGTTACAAATTCACATATTGACAACAAAGGCACATTAACAAATGCAGGAACCATTATTTTAAACGGAGATGTGGCTCAATCTTTTCCGGGAAGTACAGGTAATATTCCATTAATGAATGTGTTAGAGGTTAAAAATTCAGGTAGCGGTATTGCGCTTAACAAAGCAATCAAAATCGACAAAGAATTAAGACTCACAAATGGTAATCTGGCTCTAGGAAATTATGATGTCACCATCCGTTCAACTGCAAATCAAACTGCCGCTATTCCTGCAATCGGTAACGGAGCAGGTGTGAGTTATGGTACAGGAAAATTTATTATAGAACGCTACATTAATGTAGGCACCGTAGGCCATTCAAAAAGCTGGCAGTTGCTTTCAGTGCCTGCTAATGGCCAGACCATCAAAGACTGCTGGATGGAAGCCGGTGCAGCAACAAGTGGCTATGGTACACAACTTACAAATCCTTTAGGAGCCACTGCGGGTTATGATTTAATTACACCTAGCACTTCTATAAAAACATACGTAAGCGCAACAAATACTTTTGATCAAGGTCCATCATCCACATCTTCTCTAATAAATAATAACAAAGGCTATATGCTTTTTGTAAGAGGAGATAGAACTGTAGCATCCGGCACAGGAACTGCACCTACAACATTAAGAATAAAAGGAACAATATTTACACCCACAACTCCACCTTCTACGGTTACAGTAGGAGGCGATAAGTACGAATCAATTTGTGATGCATATGGGTTGCCTATTGATTCGTACTTATCACCTCCTACTGTAACCGTAGAAGGTGGAGTTGTGGGTGTAAATATTGTTCCTTTTATTCTTAATGTTGTAGGTACAGTTCCTGTGCCGGATGCTA
>JANXTN010000102.1 GCA_025352435.1 Ferruginibacter sp.
GTACTATAAAACTATCTACAAGTTGAGAAACAAGCGTGGATCCTGTGGCACGCAGCCAAACTTTTTTTTCTCCCGTAACTTTTTTTATTTTGTGAAATACAAATACATCCACTAACTGGCTCACCATAAACGCAGCAATACTTCCCATAATGATCCACATACCCTGCCCAAATACTGCATTAAATGCGCTGCCCATATTTGGTACCCCATTATTTACATTAGTGCCAAACCAAAAATCTGCACCGGGTACTTGTATAGCCAAAAAGAACATCAGGAATGCGTAAGCAATAAGTGCAACTGCAATGTAAGATATACGTCTCACTGCTTTTGGACCATAGTATTCATTTACAATATCAGTAATAATAAATTCTAAAGGCCATAATAAAACACCACATGTTAGGCTAAGGGACAACCCACTTTCTCCTAATAAAGAAAAATTAAAAGGATGCAAGCCTAAAGTTTTTTCCAAAGAAAATATTTTACCACCTATACATTCAGCAATAAGTGCATTGGCAACAAAAAAAGCAGTGATGCTAAGAAATAATTTAGTTGGCTTGTCTTTTAAAATTTGAGTAATCATAAATTGAATTTACAATAAATGAAAATTACCTGTAAAATAGAAACAGAGATTTCTTGATATTAAGATTTATTAATGCCTGACAAAAAATGAATACCAAATTTCAATAGGAAACAGGATCAGGTTAAAAATCAAAATGAAATCGTTTGCAGGTAATGGTTTTCGGATTGATTTTCTAAATAAAACAATAAAAACAAAAGCGGTATTTAATAAAACAGCTATAATAAAACCAAGTATTACAATGGATCCTTCTACGGCCTGCAAAGGAATAACAGTATTCGGGTTTCCGTTCTTACGCATACCGAATTCCACCAGCCGCATTACCGCAGATATTATAAAGCAGACATTGCAGATGAAAACTATTTTAGAAAAGAAACGCAAGTTTTAAAATTATAAGTTAGGAATAAGGGATTGAAATTGGGAATTAGGGTTTAGACTACCAATGATAAATTATTTTGTTGTATCACATTTTTTGTCTAAAATTTATCATCTCGTCTCTCAAATCTATTTCCCTCTCCCCCAGCCCAACCAGTCATTGCCATTTGCATACAACATAAGGGACAATAAAATGATCATCCCTGCAATTTGTGCATACTCTAAAAACTTTTCACTTGGCTTTCTACCGCTGACCATTTCTATTAAAGTAAATAAAACATGCCCACCGTCCAAAGCAGGTATAGGCAGTAAATTCATGAAGGCTAACACAATAGAAAAGAAGGCTGTGATGCTCCAAAACTGCTCCCAATCCCAGCTGTTTCCGGAAAATACTGAACCCATGGATTTAAAACCACCAACGCCTTTATAGGCACCGGTTGAAGGTTGGAATATTAATTTAAACTGCTGAATGTATTCGCCCAGCTTTGCATAAGCCAGCTTAATCCCGGCCGGAAACGCTTTAAAAAAAGAATAGGTTGTGTGTTCAGTTTTAAAATACCCGAGGCTATCCATTTGCTTACTGTTGGGCAAAGAGGGTGCTATTCTACCTTCTACATTCACCTGAACAGGCAATATTATAAATGCGCCATTTCGTTCTACCGTTAACGCAACTTCTTTGCTTTTGTGTTGAATAAAATAGGCAGCAGCTTCATCTAAATATTGAACAGGCAATGAGTCTACTTTCACAATTTTATCCCATGCCTGCAATCCTGCTTTTTTTGCAGGTGAAGAATCTGCTTTGTCAAAATCTCCCATTACTGAAGGGATTCGCTGTAATAACAGCGGCGTTTTAGACCTCTTTTTTTCTACCAATTGCCCTATCAGACTCACCGGTATTGTAACATTAGTAGGTTTGTCATTCCTTATTACTTCAATATTTCCACCACCACTAAATAATATTTTTTTAGCTACATCATCAAAATACTTTATTGAGTCGCCGTTTACCGAAACAATTTTATCTCCGCTTCTTAATCCGATTTCGTACATCAAAGAATCTGACACCCAAACACCATTCTTTAAAGATGAATTTGGAATTTTATCTTCTCCCCAGTGCATTAAAATACCTGCATAAATAATAAAAGCAAGCAACACATTTACCGTAACGCCACCCAGCATAATGATCAAACGTTGCCAGGCCGGCTTGCTTCTAAATTCCCAGGGTTCTGCGGGTTTGTTTAATTGTTCTTTGTCCATGCTCTCATCCACCATTCCTGATATTTTTACGTAGCCGCCAAGTGGTAACCAGCCGATACCATATTCCGTTTCCCCAATTTTTTTCTTAAATATAGAAAACCATGGATCGAAGAAAAGATAGAATTTTTCCACTCTACATTTAAACCATTTTGCAGTGATGTAATGGCCAAATTCATGCAGTACCACAAGTATAGAAAGTGATAAAAGAAGTTGAGCAGCCTTTAAACCTACACTGCCCCAGTCTATTGCTAAAAGTATCATTCGGGTATATTAGTTATTGTTTGAGTTATTTGAATTGTAAGTTTTGAGTTGAAAGTAATAAGTAGAAGTTGTTAGTTTTAATCTTTTAATTGAACATTAATTTTGAAAAGTTTGACTTAGTTACAATTCACTTTTCACAATTCACAACTTCATCACGCTGGCCGCAAAGTTACGTGCCTCACCATCGCTTTCATAATATTCATCAATTGTTGGATTTTTTATAAAAGGTATTTTGTCCATTGTTTTTTCTACTACGGCTGTAATATCTAAAAACCCAATTCGGTTTTTTAAAAATGCCCATACTGCAATTTCGTTTGCTGCATTTAAAACACATGGTTTGTTACCACCTCCTTTTAATGCATCTATTGCAAGACCAAGATTTCGGAACGTTTTAAAATCCGGTTCTTCGAAGGTTAAACTAGGATATTTTTTAAAACTAAATCTTGGAAAATCATTTTTCATTCTTTCGGGAAAAGTAAGTGCATATTGTATAGGCAATTTCATATCCGGTAAGCCTAACTGTGCTTTCATGCTCCCATCTTCAAACTGCACCATGCTGTGCACAATGCTTTGTGGATGCACAACAACTTCAATTTGATCAGGCTTTAAATTAAAAAGCCATTTAGCTTCAATCATCTCCAGCCCTTTGTTCATCAACGTTGCAGAATCGATAGATATTTTTGCACCCATACTCCAGTTGGGATGTTGCAATGCATGATCTCTTTTTACATTTACCAAAAAGTTGGGCTTTTTTCCTAGAAAAGGTCCACCACTAGCTGTCAAAATTATTTTCTCAATCGGATTTCTTGCTTCGCCAATAAGACATTGAAATATGGCAGAATGTTCGCTGTCCACAGGAATAATAGGCGAACGGTTTTCCAAGGCCTGTTGCATAACAATATCACCTGCTACCACCAATGTTTCTTTATTTGCGAGGGCGATAACTTTTCCTTTTTTTACTCCTTTTAAAGTTGATTTTAAACCCGCAAAACCTACAATAGCAGTCAACATAACATCATA
>JANXTN010000118.1 GCA_025352435.1 Ferruginibacter sp.
TACGCACGGGTAATCCAAACTTTACTTATGAAATTAGTTGTGACCAAATGTGTGGCGCAGGGCATTTTTCTATGAAAGGAATTATTGTTGTAGAAAAACCTGAGGATTATAAGAAATGGTTAGCTGAACAAAAACCGGAATATTTTAGTTTGTATCCGGATAAAGATCCTAATAAGGCGGCATCTGATACCACAAAAACATTGGCAGCAGTTTTACCCCGCAATTAAAAAAAATTAAAGCTTAAAAATAAAAAAAATGAGCAACGTAATATCTTTAAATGAGGCTGAAGTTCAGCAAGACACACATCACGATTCGCATCTGGAACATCATCATAAAGAAACTTTTATTTCTAAATATGTTTTCAGTTTAGATCATAAAACAATTTCAAAACAGTTTTTGGTTACCGGTATCATATGGGCAATTATCGGGGGCTTATTCTCTGTCATTTTCCGTTTGCAGCTTGGTTACCCAAACAGTACTTTTCCATGGTTAGAAGATTTGCTTGGGCATTGGGCTAAAGGCGGAAAAATTCAACCGGAGTTTTATTATGCACTTGTAACTATGCATGGGACCATTTTGGTTTTCTTTGTATTAACAGCAGGGTTAAGCGGCACGTTTTCAAACTTTCTTATTCCATTACAAATAGGTGCTAGAGATATGGCTTCACCATTGCTAAACTGTATGAGCTACTGGTTTTTCTTTGGCGCATCTGTAGTAATGATGTCTTCTCTATTTGTGCAAACCGGACCTGCAAGTGGGGGCTGGACGATTTATCCACCTTTAAGTGCGCTTGGAGATGCATCATCAGGAAGTAAAATTGGTATGGATCTTTGGTTGGTAAGTATGGCATTGTTTATTGTATCTTCTCTTTTAGGGGGATTGAATTATATCACTACTGTCCTTAACATGCGTACAAAAGGGATGAGCATGACAAGAATGCCATTGACTATTTGGGCGTTCTTCTTTACAGCTGTGTTAGGTGTACTTTCCTTCCCTGTTTTATTATCAGGTGCAATCTTGTTATTGTTCGATAGAAATTTAGGAACAAGTTTCTTCTTAAGTGATATTGTTGTAGCCGGAAAAGTTTTACCAAATGAAGGTGGTAGTGCTATTTTGTTTCAGCATTTATTTTGGTTCCTTGGTCACCCTGAGGTGTACATTATCCTATTGCCGGCAATGGGAATGGCATCAGAGATATTGTCAATAAACAGCCGTAAACCAATCTTTGGTTATATGGCAATGGTAGGTTCCCTGTTTGCTATTACCATCTTAGCATTCCTTGTGTGGGCGCATCACATGTTTGTGACCGGATTGAATCCTTTCTTAGGAGCGTTCTTCGTGTTACTTACTTTATTGATCGCTGTACCATCAGCCATTAAAGTTTTTAACTGGCTTACCACTTTATGGAGAGGAAACATTCGTTTTACCCCTGCAATGATGTTTGCAATAGGATTTGTTAGCTTGTTTATTAGTGGTGGTCTTACAGGTATTTTTCTTGGTAATTCTGCTTTAGATATTCATTTACATGATACATACTTTGTTATCGCTCACTTTCACATTGTAATGGGTGTGGCATCTTTTTTCGGATTGTTTGCGGGTGTTTACCATTGGTTTCCAAAGATGTTTGGAAGATTTTTAAATAATACACTTTCATACATACATTTTTGGATAACGATTGTAGGAGCTTATTTAATCTTCTGGCCTATGCACTACGAAGGTTTGGCAGGTATGCCTCGGAGATATTACGATTTTTCTAACTGGGAGTCTTTTAAAATGTTTGGTGGTTTAAATGAATTCATAAGCATCGTTTCCATGGTGGTGTTCGCTGCACAGCTTCTGTTCGTGATAAACTTCTTTTACAGTATTTGGAAAGGTAGAAAAGTAACAACCATGAATCCTTGGAACGCAAATACATTGGAGTGGACTACTCCTATTAGACCAGGTCATGGTAACTGGGTTGGTGAAATACCTGAGGTGCACAGATGGCCGTATGATTATGCTAAAGAAGGAAAAAATGGAAAGGATTTTATTATGCAGAATGTGCCGGTTGGAGCCGATGAAGAATCGCATTAATTTTTTTAATTTGCTGATGTGCTTATTTGCTAATCAAAGCAAGAAGGCAAATCAGTTTTACGATGACTAAATCAGAAAATACCGGGATATCAGATTCTAAGTCCTTTGCGTTGGCAAGCAAGGTTAAAGATTATTTTCAACTCATAAAGTTTACGTTAAGCTTTATGGTGGTATTTAGTACAGTGGTAAGTTTTTTAATAGCGCCTTATGAACACGTTTACACAAGGCACCCCTTAATATCAGTTCTTTTACTTTTTGTTGCAGGCTTGTTTATCACAGGTTCAGCCAACAGTATCAATCAGGTGTTGGAGAAAGATACCGATGCTTTAATGTTAAGAACAGCCAAACGACCAATAGCAAGTGGAAGAATGAGTGTGAATGAAGGATATACGTTTGCTTTTGTTTTAGGTGTTACCGGAGTTGCTATGATGTGGTATTTTTTTAACCTGAACAGCGCTCTTGTTGGCTTGGCCAGTTTATTTATTTATGGTTTTATTTATACCCCCTTAAAAAAAGTAAATTCCGTTGCTGTATTGGTTGGCGCTATACCGGGCGCTCTGCCGTGTTTAATTGGATGGGTAGCAGCAACAGATAACTTTGAAACCGGAGGTTGGATTTTATTTGCAATACAATTTATTTGGCAATTCCCACATTTTTGGGCCATTGCCTGGTTAGCTCATGAAGATTACAGCAAAGCAGGTTTTAAATTGTTGCCAAGCGATAAGGGACCAACAAAGTTTACAGCATTGCAAACTATTATGTACAGCGCAATGATGATACCTATTGGTATTTTGCCCTTTGTATATAAGATGTGTGGTGCTACGAGCATGTGGATAGTGTTAGGGTGTAATCTTTGGATGTTGTATATGAGTGTAATTCTGTTCATTAAAATGGATAAACCATCAGCAAGAAAAGTAATGTTCAGTTCTTATTTTTATTTGATGGTGGTTTTCTTAAGTCTTTGGGCAGATAAAATTATAACAACGTAAAATAGTTTAGCTCTAAAGGAATATAAACGTAATTAAATATTGAAGGTTTAGTTACAAAACAAATACAATATGAATGCAGTGGCGTTAGAAAAAAAATCAACAAAAATTCATCCTCATAAATTTACTTTATGGGTGGGTATTGGCAGTATACTAATGATGTTTGCTGGTCTTACGAGCGCATATATTGTAAAACGCAATCAGGCAAACTGGCAAACATTTGATTTACCTGTTGCATTTTGGTATAGTACTGCGGTAATTATATTGAGCAGCTTTACTTTAATGTTGGCAGTGAGTTCTTTTAAAAAAAGAATGATGGGTCGTTACAGATTGCTGATGCTTGTGACGCTTTTATTAGGCAGCGTATTTATTACTTTGCAAATTGTAGGCTTTCAACAATTGTGGGTACTGGGGATTACGTTGCAGGGTAATGTGTCCTATTCTTTTTTGTACGTAATTGTGGGCTTACATGCCGTACACGTAGTAGGTGGCGTAATAGCTTTAATAGTTATGTGTTTGCAGGCTTTTAGAACGAGAGTTAGAAATTATAGTATAATGCCGGTAGAATTAATGAATACTTATTGGCATTTTGTAGATATTTTATGGATTTATTTATTGGTATTTTTACTGATGATTAAATAGAAAATAAAAAATATTGTGACCTGTGGATTATTAGCAGGGACAAAAAGAAAAAAGGAACACAAAGAATATTAATTTTGAATAGTAGTAAAAGTAACCCGACCTGATTACTTTTCTTAACGCTAAAAACTATTATGTCTACAACAGCAATACCTGCAGGAACTAAATGGTGGAACGGTGGCAGAAGCCCGTTTAACGCCAGCTACGGAAAAGTAATGATGTGGTACTTTTTAATGAGCGATGCTTTTACGTTCGGTGCATTTCTTATTAGTTATGGTACCATTCGTTTTAGTGTGAATGACTGGGCAGATCCTAACAAGGTATTTAATTCCTTTCCATTTGCAGGGCACGCAAATCTTCCTTTAGCATTTGTAAGCTTAATGACCTTCATTTTGATCTTTAGTTCTGTAACAATGGTATTGGCAGTACACGAAGGGCATAACATGAACAAGAAGGGCGTTGAAAAATATATGATCCTAACCATTATCGGAGGAGCTGCATTTTTAAGTTGCCAGGCATGGGAATGGACGCATTTACTAACCGGCGAACATGTAACAATGTTGAATGATGGTACTTTATCCGTATTGCCCACAACCGCAAGTTCAAACCCATGGGGATTACCGTTAGAACATCATACCATGCTTTTAGCATTACAAAAAACCCCGCATGATCAGCTGGCTAGCATTGCTGCCACTATCCATCATCCCGGTGCTGAGGCAGCTCATAACACATTCTCAATGTCTGATCCTGAATTGATAAATATGATCAGCAGTTCTGAAATACACGTTAATCATCTGGGTCGTCCGGCATTTGGAAGCTACTTCTTTGGCATAACCGGCTTTCATGGCTTTCACGTATTTAGTGGTGTGGTAATTAATATCATTATGTATGCAAAAACCAAACTTGGTCATTTTGATCAGCGAGGTCATTACGAAATGATAGAAAAGGCAGGACTGTATTGGCACTTTGTAGATCTTGTTTGGGTATTTGTATTTTTGTGTTTTTACCTGGTATAAAACATTGCGTAGTTAATTTCGAAAAATAATTTTGTCAAGTAATTTTTTAAATAGTTAGTCTTAGTCTTGTTGCTAATATCTAACATCTAATTTCTAAACATGAGTCAACATAGCATCTCACCGGAAATAACCCACGCATCAGATCATAATGAAGGCACAGGAAGAATCTGGAAAATATTTTGGGTACTTTCAATGCTGACGGCTATTGAATTGGCCCTTGGATATTTTTTATATTTTAAAGGCAGTGATATGGCACATAGTGCAGTATTAGGTACTAAAATAATAATTGGTATTTTAACTTTGTTAAAAGCTTATTACATAGTTTCAGTATTTATGCACCTTGGTGATGAGGTAAGAAATATGATAATGACAATTTGTGTCCCTCTAGTATTATTTGTTTGGTTCATCATTGCATTTCTCTGGGATGGTAACAGCTGGAAGAACATGAGAAACACAAACGCAGGTAGCAGACCAAGTATTGAAAAAGTACAATCAGCTCCTGTAAAAGAGGGAACTTTAAAGTAAGAGCAACGTTAACGAAGTATAGCCATCATTCCTCAATGATGGCTTTTTTATTTCGTATTTAATGGGATTCAAAAATGATTATAAATTACTTTTGTATTTTATTTGATAGCGTTTTAGTCTAAATTATTAACTGTGAACAAAAAAGCTTTTTTAGCTCTCATCCTTGCAATTCTTCTTCCATTGACGGGATATTGGCTGGTAAAATTTTATAGTAAAGATGCAGTTGTAATGCCCGGCAGGTATTTTTTTGATGATGTCGTTTCAACTTCTAAAAATGGAAAAATAAGTACGGATACGGTATGGCATAAGGTTAAAAATATGCAGTTCACAAACCAACTGGGTAAAAAAGTTTCCTTAGATGATTTGCATGGAAAAATTATTGTGGTTGATTTCTTTTTTACAAGTTGCCCTACAATATGTCCCGGACTTGCACGTAATATGAAGCGACTGCAAAATTCATACATACAAAACGACAGCATAGTACAATTTCTTTCTGTTAGTATAGATCCGGTAAGAGACAGTGTACCAAGACTACGGGCTTTTGCAGATAAATACAATGCAAACCACGACAGCTGGTGGTTTGTGACAGGGGATAAAAAAGAAATATATGATTTTGCCTTAAAAGAAATGAAGGCAAGCGTGGCTGATGTGGGCGCTGATACGGCATTCCCACATACAGAAAACTTTTTCTTACTGGATACTAATAGAATTGTAAGAGGTTGGTACAATGGTTTTGATACTATTAAGCTTGCAAAACTTGCTAAAGATATTCCTACGATCATGCTTGAAAGAGATAAAAAAGCACCCTCTGTTTTTAGGGATTTTATTCCGATTTTGCCTGTAATATTTGTAGGCATTGGGCTTATTATCTTATTAATGGCACTACTAAACCGAAACAAAAAATTAAAACCGCAATATTAATGTTACAACCATCACTTGTAAAAAATGATAGTAAAGCCAAAATTTTAATTTGGACTGTTTCTATAATAGTATTTGTAGCGGTAGTTATTTTAAGCAAAGTAAAATTGGTTTTAAAGCTACCTTTTAATGTGCATGTATTCGCAACAATAAATGCGGTTATTAATTCAATGGTGTCGGTTTTATTAGTAGCGGGATTAATTACTGCGAAGGGTAAAAACTATGCTGTCCACAAAAAAATAATGTTATCTGCAATTCTTCTTTCAGTACTTTTTTTATTAAGTTATATATGCCACCACGTACTTGCAGGAGAAACAAAATATGGAGATATAGACCACGATGGTGTGCTTAGCATAAATGAAACGGCAATGGCCGGGAGTAGAAGAATATTTTATTATATCCTGTTGCTTACACACATTCCGTTGGCAGCAATCATTCTTCCTTTTATTTTATTTACAGCATACCGTGCACTTACAGGAGAGTATGAAAAACACCGTAAACTTGTGCGTATAACCTGGCCTGTTTGGTTTTTTGTGGCAGTTAGCGGAGTAGTGGTTTATTTAATGATCAGCCCTTATTATAATTAAGCATATTTGTTAGACTCTTACCACCGCAATTTTATTTTTTCCTAGATAAGAAATCAATACATCTATTTGGTCTCCCACTTTTACTCCTTCTTCGAAATCAATCTTACTTTGAATTTTATTACCAACAATATTTAGATAAATACCGTGTGCAGATATTTTAAATACCCCTGCATTCACAACAGCTTTTGTTTTAAATAATTTTACCGCCTGCTCAAACTCAGGAATGTAATCGTTGTTAAAAAGGGATGCATAAATCTTTTCTTTTCGCTCAGTATTTTCCAATGCAAAATGTACCTGCTCATTTAAATCAAGTTCTTTAGGCACTAGTTGCCAAGGCGAAAAAGGAACAGGAAAAAAGAGGTAACTGTCTATTTCTTTCACAAAGTATTTATCATCTACCAACTTTAAATAGCCTATAAATTTATTGTTGAGCATACTTTTATTTATAAGTACATCCAACGCATTGTTGTACAAAAACTCAACACCTGTTGCCATCATACGGTCGCCTCTGTCAGATAATTTTACAACAAAACTCACTACATCTCCTACCATAAAATGATGCGTTTTTTTGATGAGCTTTTTCTCTTTTAATTCCTTCTGTATTTTTTCATCTATCACTGCACGTACCGTTTTCTTTTTATTCCCCTCCTCATATTCAATCATGGCGTACTTCTTTTCATGATTAATAAATGAAATTTTTCCTTCGGTACGTAAGCTCATTGTAATAAATTATAGATGTATGTTCACTTGTTTTTAAAGGGATAATTCCATAGAAGGATCCCAAAAATATTTTTCCAATTCAATAATCGTTTCATCTTTTACTTTTATTTTTTCTTTTAACAACAACTCTTCCATTGATGTTGGCGTTGCAAAATGATGTTTGCCCGTAAGCATACCATTTCTGTTAACAACTCTGTGTGCAGGCACTTTTTTTGTTTGCTGCGGTGCTGCACTCATGGCCCAACCCACCATTCTTGCGGATAACTTTGTGCCTAAAAACTTTGCGATGGCACCATAAGATGTAACTCTTCCTTTTGGTATCTGTCGTACTACTTCATACACATCTTCAAAAAAAGTAAAACTTTCTTTCTTCGTTTTTTGCTCCGCAGAAGATGTTGCTTTAGCCATGGTGTATTAGTTGTAGGTTAGCGGCATCCTCTTCAATTTCAGTTTGTAATTGTTTATCAATATCCGCAATTACTGCAGGAAGCTTAAATTGTAAATAATGTATTTTTTTACTTCCTGCAATATCTAGACTTTCGTAATGCGTTTTTATTTTTAATTCTTCAGCAATATTTTTCAGGCTGTAAGCATTGTCATAATCAACGAGTATTACTATCCCTAACATCTCCGCAGCTTTCTTTGTAAACAGATAAAGGTCCGGAGAATCCGTTTTTAAATGAATGCAACCTTCTGCTTTTAACAACTGTTGATACAATCTTAAAAAACGTGGATGTGTTAATCTCTTTTTTGCCTTTGATAAACGCAATTGTGGGTCAGGGAATGTAATCCAAATTTCATCAATTTCATCTTCTAGAAAATAAGCGGGCAATTTCTCAATCTGCGTTCTAAGAAACACTGCATTTGTAATGTTTTCATCCAATGCTTTTTTTGCGCCAATGTACATTCGGTTCCCTTTTATATCTACACCTATAAAGTTTTTCTCAGGATATAATTTCGCAAGGCTAACTGTGTATTCTCCTCTTCCGCAAGCCAGTTCTAAAATAACAGGTCGGTTATTTTTAAAATGTTTATGCCACTGTCCCTGCATATCTGTAGGGTACTCAAATACATTTTCAAATTCTTTTATTTGAGCAAAACGGAGTAATTTTTTTTGTGCCATTTGGCTGCAAATATATTAAACTAATAAGAGGTAAAATTTCTGAAAAGTATTAACTTCAATCGGCATACGATTTGCCACCACTCAAATATTGTAAAAAACTTAAACAAACTTAAAATGAAAAAATTATTAGTGCTAATGTTATTCTCCTTTGCCTTGGTAATAGGAGCACAGGCCCAAACAGAAGTTAAGGTTAAAAAGACAACCACACCTGTTCAAAAAGTGCACAATGTTACCCATCGCCACAAACATTACAAAGGGTATAAGGTAAAAAGAAAATATGCAGATGGGCGTAAAACAACAAAAAAAGTTGATACAAAAACAGGAGAAGTAGAAATAAAGCATTAATTCATAAAAAATGAATTATAAAAGAGCCGTTTATCAGAAATGATAAACGGCTCTTGCTGTAGGGGAAGGGCTCGAACCTCCACGAGGTAGTTAGCTATAGTACAAAGTTCGGTGGTCGACCCCGGTCATCCCGATTTTCATCTGAATGGCTCTATGCTACGTTTATCCTGTTATCCTCACCCCCGAGACAAGGGGGCATGTCTGCCAAAAATTTCATCACCCCACAATATGCAACTTCAATTGCTTGGTTTGATAAATCAAAGATAGGCATTATGGTTATTATTTAAATATATTTTAAGCTATTTTAAAATAATTTAAGTAATGTTCAAATATTTTACTAATTTGTTGGATAATTATCTAAAACTATTAGCGAAATGACCAACAAATTAAATTTTGACAAACTAGATAGCCAGATCATTAACGTTATGATGAATGATGCCGGAATTTCTTATGCGGAATTAGGCAAAAAATTGTTTGTAAGTGCAGGCACAATACACGTAAGAATAAAAAAATTGCAGGACTTAAATATTATTACCGGTACCCGCATGACGATCAATACAAAATTACTTGGCTACGATTGTACTGCTTTTGTAGGGATTTACTTAGAAAAAAGTTCTTTGTATGATGCAGTAGCAACGGAGCTGGAGAAAATCCCTGAGATAGTACGCCTCAATTATATAACAGGCAATTACAGCATGTTTATAGAAATCATATGTACAGATATTACACAGCTTAGAAAAGTATTGCACGACGACCTGCAAAATATAAAAGGCATTGAGCGAACAGAGACCTTTATTTCTTTGCAGGAAGGATTTAACAGGAGAGTACCCCTTGCAGATAAAGAATAATTAGAATTCCCTTTGAAGAAACTCCTTTAATGCGCTTTGATAAACGGATTTTACACTCCCTACCCGTTTTAAAAAATCACTTCTTAATACATCACTGCTGTTTATGGTTTTAGCATAAGAAACTGCTTCAGCAAACCTGTTTCTTTTTTCTTTTTGTGAACTGCTGGGAACAATATTACTCATATCGGGGTACTTGCTTACTACTGTTTTCTCGCCATATTTCTTAATTACTATATCCCCCATTTTTGTGTTCTTCTTCTTAATATTTTCTTCAACAAATTCCATCTCTAATATTTTCTCCAAAATTATTTCATTTAAATACTAAATAATATTTTAGCATCCTTCGTTTTTCCACAATTTGTTCTACGAAGGATATGGTTTTTTATTTCTTTTTGAAGAAAAGTAAAAGGAAAATTTCAATGTTCTTTGTAACTGTCTAAATAATGAATAATAAAATTCAATTTAGTTTACTCATATTCTCATCAGTAGCAATCAAAATGAAAGCAGAAATATTAAAATGCTCAAGATTGTGAATAATAATCTTCCCGCAAAGCATTTCTAATAAACTGGCATTATATAAGCCGGTTTAAAAATCTTACATTTTTTAAAACTGTTCGATGACATATGCATTTGCAAAGCCCTGCCTTTATAAGGGATTTTAGGGCAAAAGAGCACCAACGTTACAAATCTGAATTATTTATTGCTGTACTTAGATATATCTTTTGGTTTCATTGTTGTACCATGTTATATAACAAATCTATCACCTGGCGGTTATCTCATGAACCATTTATCTGTAGATTGTGTAGTTATAAAAGACGGTACCGCATGTTGTAAGAAATGAAAACATTACAAACTATGATGACAAAGCTGGCTCAATAAAGAGATATATGAATAAAGCTATTTTTCTAGTTGTGTTTCAACTCTTTTTTTTGGGGGCGTATTGCCAGGAAAAAGAAAAAGAACCTCATTACAATTATATTTCTTTTGGTACCTGTGTTTTCACGAATGCTATAGGTACCTTAAAAGAAAAAGTTTTTATGACCACCGAGTTTGGAAAGACATTCGGGATTTTTGATATTGGCTTAATGGTAGGTCGGTTAAACTTTGCAAAAGGCGACAGCCTTTTTTTTACAGAGATTGTACCTGCTATAAATGGTTTTTCTAAAAGGAGATTTTCAGAAGCCCTTACTTTAGGCGTAGGGCATGTATTTGGCGCTAAGCAAAATTTTTTAAAGGAGATAACTAATAGTATTAATTATGCGCCCACCAACAGAATTGTGCTCACAGTTTTTCAGGGTAATTATTTTCTGGATGGTAAATTCTCTACTTCTAAGTCGCAGTTTATGGGCCTTTCAGTTACTTACAACTTTATCGCAAAAAACTCTGAAACATCGGCACTCAAAAAAAAATCGGTACTTAATTAGTTAAAGCTGTAGCTTTTTTAAAGAAAAGTTTCTTATAAATAACCCATTTAAAATTATTCTATAAAAGAATTGTCTTCCAGTGCCTGAGCTACACTGTTGATATCTGTTTCCTCACTCAAATCATTCAGAGAATTTTCAGTAGCTTCTTCTAACCCCAGGTGAGCAGAAATTTTTTGTACCATTCTTAAAATTAAAGTTGTCTCCTGCTCATCAAGCATATTTATTTGCAGATCCAAGTGAGCCCTTTTATCAGCTTCTTTCGTCATTCTGTTTTGACTCATAAGAACCAATAACGTAAGAAAAATTGCTTCCAAAGAAACTACCAGGGTAAGAAAACTAAATGGATAAGGATCAAAAGCGGTCATACCAAATAAATGACCACAGTTCAGTAAAATCCAGCCACCAAACCAAACAACGTGTATAATAATAAACGGCGTACTTCCTGCAAACTTTGTTACTTTATCAGCCACATGCTCTGCAATGGATCTTTTGAGCACGGCTGATTTTTCAAGCTTAGCTATTGTTTCAATATTTCTTTGAATATTAGAATCACCTTTTACAGGATTCTGGGCCAATATCTCATCTATAACTTTACTGCTCTCGGTTTTTAAGGGATTCATAGATAATTGTGCTTTAAAAAATAACAACGATGCAGAAAACAAGCCAAAATTTTATTTAAAATTCACAATGAAGCCCCCCATATTTCTTAACAATATAAACCATATTATTTTATTCTACTCTTGCCCGTTCTTCTGCCGCTGCTGAAGATTTGTTTCGGTTTGTCACTATCGAATTACTTCCAAAACTTCTGGAGTACGTAAGAGCGTAAGTCCTATTACTAAATCTATAAGAACCATCCGTTACAAGGTTTTGCGCAGGTAAGTTTACACTGGTATTAAAGGATAAAGAGTTAAACATATCTCTTACATTAAAACTTAATTTCCCTTTTTTTCCACTAAGTTTTTTTTGTATTCCTGCATTTAACGCACCCACTGCTTTAATTACATAAGTACCTGCCAAACGTTTTGAGGAGTAAAAACCTTGCAGCTCAAAAGAATAATCTTTTGGTAACCGGAATGTTTGTGTAGAAACAACATTGTAATTTTCCTGGTGCAACGTTAGCGACTGGTTATTGTATAAAGCAGAAACTTGCTGCCATTGAGCACCAATATTATTCTGCATGTTCCACCATTTTGTAACAGCCAAAGGTATTGATATTGATAGACCTGCAGTTTTCAGGTCAGGCTCATTCTCTGCTATCAAATATTGCTTATTTGTTACGGGATCTATCCTACTTTGAAAGCCGGCAATAAACTCCTTTTCATCTGTGTAAGAAATTGAAAATAATAACCTTTTGTAAGAATAAGCAATATTTGCTGAGTTTGAATTGGAGGGTTGCAGTGCTGAGTTACCGGATATATATGTATTAGGATCCAAAAAATAAACAAAGGGCGCAAGGTCCCTGAAAGTAGGACGTGTTATGCGCTTACTGTACGACATGTTTATTGAGTTGTTATCATTTATTTTATGGGAGATAAACAAACTCGGAAATAATTTTCCATATCTACGGTCAACAACGTTTTTGATAAATTCAGTCCCCAGGTTGGAAATCGTATATTCATATCGCAAGCCCATTTTTATGCTGTTTTTTTCATTTAAAGCAACGTCCAGAGAAGTATATATGGCAGGTATATCTTCTTTTAAAAAATATTTAGCTGTAAAGTCATTATCTGTTACCCATGCATTTTGAATAAATCTTGCTACTGCAATATCATTTGTAAATCGGTATGTTGAATATTTTACCCCCGCGGTAAGATCAATACTTTTATTTATTTTTTTTGAATAATCGCCACTAATTACACTAATTGTAATAGGAGTTTTCTTCTCGCTATTTAATTTTTGATTGTACAAAAAAATTCCCTTACCGTCATAATAAGAATTCAAATAATTATTTGGGTTGTTATCGGTGTAATGATCAACATTGTATTCAAAAACAACCTTTTCATTTTCACGGATTGTATGCTGAACATTCAAACTCGCACCGTATTTTATCCATCGATTTATTTCAACATCAAAAGCATTAACCATTGTATCAACAACCTTATCTATTTTAATGATGTTATCATTTTTTGCATCCATCGACCACTTATTATCATATGCCGCTATTTCTAAACCTATCAATGTTTTTTTAGAAGCTTGGAAATCCAATCCCAGTCTGCCATTCAAATTTCGTTGGTAAGTATTTCTGTCATTGATGGAATAACTCTCATAGAGTTTTGCATTATTGTTTACAAGCCTGTAAAGTTCAAACATCTGCGGCATATGTACTTTTGAAAAAGAGAAATCACCAGACAGATTTAATTTACTATTGCGATGATTAAAGTTAAGACTTGCCATTTCAGTTTCGCCTTTGCCGCAACCCAGTGTTGCTGAATATGATCCATTTGTTCCAAATGAAGGATTCTGAATTAAGACAATGTTTATAAATCCGGCGTTTCCTTCTGCATCAAAATTGGCAGGAGGCGTGGTTATGAACTCTATCTTTTCAATATTACTGGAGTTCATTCCTCCCAGCATTTGCACAAGCGCATCCATTGGCATATGATTTATTTTACCGTTTATCATCACCACTACTCCGCTTTTACCACTTAATGATATCGTATTATTTTGCCTGTCAACAAATACACCCGGCGATCTTTCTAAAACCTCGAGTGCTGTAGATCCTGCAGAGGTAATACTGTTCTTTACATTGATCACCATGCGGTCGATTTTTTGCTCGATAAAAGGTTTTTTGGTTATAATGGTTATTGCGTTCAATTCCTTATTGGTACGAAAAAGTGATATTTTCCCAAGGTCAACATCGTGTAGGTTGGTTGTAAAAGGCGCTGTATAGGCTTGATTGTAACCTGTAAAAGTTGAGGTTATAATTAATGTTGATGCAGATTTATTAGTGAACGAAAAAGTTCCTTTTTCAGAAGAGACGGTTCCCTTTATTAAAGAAGAATCTTTTGCATTTAATAATAGAACATTTGCATTTACAAGTGGCTTACCACTTTCATCTACAACAACCCCTTGGATAGACTGGGCCAGACAAGTTAGCCCACCCAGCAAAAAAAATGCAATCATTACAAAAGAAAGGGAAAGATTTTTACGTCTATTACTGTTAGAAGCCATGATTAATATTTTAAGCGTTACAACTTAATCATGGGTAGGACTTATATGAAGATAATAAAATATTCTGATTTTTAACAATACAATATTGCGCCGGATTAGAGTAAAAGATTAGCCTGATTTGTTTAGTTCCTAACATTTCGTGGTAACGGTTAGTTCTCGCAGCCTTATTATTTGAAATTCTCTCCTGCCAAATGGAAGCCTATGACGTCAGAAGTCTGGGCATCAGGTTTATTTGAGTTTCTGAACGATAATTTCTCCAACAGATTTACAGAACGCTGATTATCTTTATGAAGAAATGCTTCAATTTTTTTCACTTTAATTTTATTGAATGCATAATCAATAACCTTTACTATAGCTTCATTCATTATTCCCTGTCCTTCAAAAGTGGGCAAGAGTTCATAACCTATTTCACAGGTCTCATTTTCATCTGAAAAATCATAAAGGCAAATAGTGCCTACGAATATATGTTCCTCACGCAAAGTTATCGCCCAATAAACAGAGACTTTTTTATTGATATTCTCATTTACAGTTGTTATGAAATTCCTTGCATCTGCGATAGTATTGCTTAGCTGTCTGTCAAGATATTTATTTATCCTACGGTCAGACCGCAAAATAAAAATTTCCTGTTCGTCATTAATTACCGGTTGCCTAAGAAGAAGCCTTTTAGTCTTTAAAATAGGAAAAGCTGTAAAAATTCTATCTAACATTTCTGTAGTATTTGGGTTGTTGCATTCTGGAGTTATCATAACCTTACAAGTACATGTTGGTTGAAACTATTTTATTCAAACTTTTATTGTTTGGTCAAAATGTAAATGTCTTTATAAGCACCATTGTAATCTCTCGAAATTTCAAGGTGTCCCATGGCATAGGGCAGGATATTTTGAAAATTCACTTTGTCCTGTCCAGGTGTTTGCCGAGAATATTATTGTCACATTTGATATTTGTCCACCACCCGAAGTTAATCTTTGAAAAGTTCCTACATAAGTTTCTTCTTGCATGACAAAATCAGCATTTGTCTTTTTTCAGGAAACTGCAAATATTATCAAGCCCAATAAAACCTAAAGTATTAGTCGCATGGTTTTAGTTTAATTGACTGACCAACATTTGAATTGAAACGTTGCTTCATTACAGCAGCTAACGGTGCTATATTGTTACAGGATTCGTCTGCTTAATCCCAAGTACAGCATTGCAAATTGTTAGGTTTAACGTTTCACCATGCTTCTAACAATACTTTTGTTAACGATGGTACTTTTCTATAAGTCTAAAATAATTTTCAGATTGTTCTGGAGAATAGCAGCCTGTTCGGGAGTTAGTTTTCCAAGCTTTTTAATGAAGCGCTTGTTATCTATCGCTCTTGGTTGATCGACAAGTATATCACTCTGTTTTGGAAATTGTGTTTTTTCAAGATGAATTCTTAAAATTTCGGCTTCCGGTTTCACGTTTGTCGTAATCGGGCAAATAATCGTTGATAAATGTATTTCATTCAACAAATCAGTTTGAATGATTACCACAGGCCTTGTTTTTCCGGGTTCTGTGCCAACTGTTGGGTTTAAATCTGCAAGCCAAATATCAAACTGCGTATATTTCATCTGCCAGTTTTTCAAATTCAGCTAATACTTCAGCAGAGCTTTGATGTACAATGCTGCTTTCATCAGAAAGTTTCTTTTTTAAAACTCGCCGTTTGTTGTATTGGTTATAAAGAGTTAAAGCCTCATTTATATATCGATTTCTGGCAAGTTTTAGTTCAGAGACCACCTGTATATACTCTTAGGGTATACTACACATCTTTTTAATTTTTTCCGAAGCAGAGCTAATATTGGACGGCATCTTACAGTTGGGAAATACACCAAAGTCGGGTGTGTTTAGGAGGTGGAGGAAAAATTCTCTCGCATAAAAGTGAACCTTTGTGACCTTGTACGGCGAATTTGCAAATCTCCGTTTACTTTAATGCATTGCCTTGCGCATTTTCAATTAGTGCAATTACATCTTTTGTCAATTCATAAAACTCATACACATTTTCATTTATGCGCTGCTCACAATTGCGGTTTTAGAACGCATTTCGGCGAGTTCACTTTAGGTCTCCAAGCCCGTCACTTAGCAGCAAATTCAGGGCGTGCATACGATTCTAAAAAACCACACACGGAACAACGGAAGGTACCCACGGGAAAGCATTTTTCCGCGGGAGCCGGAATAGTCGTACCAAACCAGGTGGGCTTACCCGGTGCGCCTTCAACCCAGTTGCTGACACGACTAAATTTAGAACCATGAAAGTCTATAATGAAACCCTGCGCCATCATGCCTTTACACTTAGGGCACTGAATCGACGCTGTACTTATGCTCGAGTCTTCGGAAAATGAATTGGATGATGTTGCCATACGTTGAATATATTATTTTACAGACAGTACCTGGTGTTATTCAAATTTACTATAAATCAAATTAGTTTTTTTCACCGCAACCTCTCCCGTCCAAAACTTTTCAACGTACTAATAAAAGAAAACCTACACATTCAGGCTTTCTCTTTTATTAAAAATTATAAGTGTAAACAAATTTGCCGGTACGCCTTCCACATTTTACTCTTCCTCATATACCAAACACCGGCGGTGTTTATAATGATGCAGAAAGAAAACCCATTGTACCAAAAATAACTATTTATCATTCGCCAATACTTTAAAGTAATTTGCCACGTTTCATAAACCTATTATAACAGTTATAAGTTATAACAAGCTATACGGTTTCCTAAAGTAACGATCAATGAAATTGCTGTTTCTCTTTTTAATATGCCCGTTATGTTTGCTTGCGCAGCCCATCACCGTATCTCCTAAACAAATTACAGGTTTGTGGAAAGGCTATATAACCACACTAGATATAAGAGTGCCTTACGAGCTAGTTTTCAGCGAGGATACCGGTACAATTACCGGTTGGTCATACACCACCTTCACTGTGCGGGGTGCAGAAATTGTTACTATGAAAAAACTGAAAGTAGGTTTAACCGTAGCCGTAACCACAGAAGACGATGATAATGTTTACAACAATTTCCCGCAAAAGGAACTCCAAAAAATTATACAGATAAATACATTAACGTTGGAGGAAGGCGTTGCATCCTCCAAGCTTACCGGCACATTCCAAACCACAACACCCCGTTCTTTAAAGCCTGCAAGAGGTACAGTTTTTCTGGAAAAGAAAAGCAGCCCGGACAGCTCCAGGCTTATCGCTAAGATGAATGAACTCGATCTCACACGCACCCTTTCTTTTTCTTTTAATGCACCGCTTGTAAAGGAGCCCGCTACCACTTCAGTGGCTGTAAATGAAAAGTCCGTCGCGGATAAAATGATTGTGCCACCTGTAAGTCCTACCATGCCGGAAATAGATACTGTTCAAATTGTTGAGGTTGCTTTGCTTAATAAACCTGCGCCTTTAAAAGCGGATGTTATCAATTCCACAGCTGCTACAAACATGGCGCCCGCAGTTAAAAATAAACTACTACCTGTTGTAGTAATGGCCCCGGTAAAACCAGCAGTGGTCATTCCGGAAAAAGCTATCGTAAAAACTATCCCGGCAGCCATACCCGCAAAGCCACGGGCCAATGCAATTGTTGCCAAACCCGCAGCACCTGCTCCTCCTGTAGCCAAGGCTAAAGTAATTGTTTCTGTTGTAAAACAAGTACCTCCGGCGGTTGCAGTAGTAGCACTTGCCCCAAAGAGCAACAAGGACAATATTGCCGTAGCCCCGGCTATTGACATTAAAAACAGAAAAATAGAAATAATTGACCAGCTTACAATTGTGGCAGACAGCCTGCAGTTTACTTTGTATGATAATGGTGAGGTAGATGGCGATACAGTAAGCATAATAATGAACGGTAAAACCATTGTATCTCGCCAGGGACTAAGCACCATCCCTTTTACTAAAACCATTTACCTCACCCCCGATATGGGCGATTCAATTCAGCTCATAATGTATGCAGAAAACCTTGGCACCATACCGCCAAATACGGGACTCATGATCCTTAATTATGATAAGAAAAGAAGAGAAGTAAGATTTTCCGGTGATCTTAGTAAAAATGCAGCCATCACTCTGCGTAGAAAAGAAAAGGAATAAGTTTTTTAAAATCATTTGCTCAATGAGTCAGCTGTTAAATGAGTCCAGGAGGGTTTATTCGCTTGGCTCGCTTAATCAACCATAAAACGAAAAAGGCTCCTACTTATCAGCCACCTTAGTGGTCATAACTATTACTCTAGTCAATTGCCCCTTAGCATCTTTTTTTTGCCAGATATGAACAAATTTAAAGTATCCACAATCATCCTTTCCGTTTTCCTGATGGCAAAACCTATGTGTGCCTATTTCTACTGCTCCATAATCTTTTATAGGATAAACCTCAAGGCTTCCCGGTATTAAACTTCTTTTCAATCCGGTATTTTGGTCAAAAAGATTTCGGGTGTTTTCTATAAGTTGATTGTAATTTGTTAGGCTCCCTTTATCGTGATAAAATTCTATGTCAGTTGAAAAGATCATTTTTTGAACGTCAAGGTCTCTGTTATTGAAACCTTCAAATAAAATACTGTCCATATGAGCAATGGTATCATATAGGTCTTTAGAAGCTGGCTTGTATTTTTTAGTTTGCTCACCGGTATTTTTTTGTGTTGCTGAACAAGCTGAAATAAAAGCTATTGTTGTCAAAAGAATAAAAATCTTTGTCTTTGAATGTCTCATTTAAATAGTTGAAGTTGGTAAGTACCTGCAGCTAACCAACAGGATTTACGTTGTTGGGATATTTGCGTTCGATCTGCCTATAACTAAAGCCAAATAATTACAACACTGCTGATGTTTTATTTACAACCAATTTATGAGGTCAAGACCGAACTGAAGCACAATGAAAACGAAAATTTGATGAAAACGTAAAGCGAATTAATGAACGGTCTGCCCATGACCATGATTGGTAGCGGTATATGTTGAATAAAGTTGGTCATGCCCTGCTTTTGCAAATACCATATTACCTGCTATGCTTTACTTTGTAAGCTTAATTGCATCATCAAGTCGCTGAGCTGAGTTGTCCCAGTTTATTATATTGAATAATGCGTCTACAAAGTCGCCTCTTTTATTTTTGTACTTTAGGTAATAGGAGTGTTCCCAAACGTCAATTACTAAAAGTGGGATGACTCCCCATTGCGTTAGCTTTTCATGGTTTTCACATTGTAAGATCGTAAGTTTATTCGTGTATGGTTGATACCCCAAAATACCCCAGCCGTTTCCATCTACATTTTTTGCTGTCTGTGCTAAATAAGCCTTTACCTTGTCGTAACCCCCAAAGTCTTTTTCGATTCTTTTGAGCAAATCGCCTTTTGGTATTGTTGCTTTATTAGTGAGGTTTGTCCAAAAAATTGAGTGTAGGATGTGTGAAGATAAATGATAAGATAGCTTTTTAGTCCAATAGTCTACTGTCTCAAAAGTGTTGGCATCAATTGCTTCCTTAATTTTTTTCAGATCCGAATTAGCAGCCTTTGTTGCACCACCGTGATGAAAGGTGTAATGTAGATGCAAAGTCTCACTGTCCATATACGGTTCCAAAAAGCTTTCGGCATATGGAAGTGGTGGTTGAACAAAGTTTCCGTTAGCGTCAACTAACTTATCAATATTATTGTCTGTCAAGTTTTGGCTGAAAGCATTGTTTGAACCAATAACTGTCGCAGCACTTGTTACCGCGCCTATTTTTAGAAAATCTTTTCTGTCCATATTTCAAAGTGTTAGAAATTTTGAATTAGCATAGCCTATAACGTGAGTTTGTGAAAAAACTCTCCTCTTGTTCACCAAATATACACACTAATTAAACAGGTAAAATCCAGAATGGTTTTTGCTGGAGAAGGGCATGCAATTTATAACAGGCGGCTGCCGCCATCAAACCTATTTCAGTACGCTCGAAGAGCAAATAGCACTCGACAATTCCGTAAGGATCATCGACGCATTTGTAGACAAACTAGATCTGCATAAATTATGCTTTAAAATAACTGTACATAAAAGCGAAGGCCGCCCGCCGTATGCGCCGGCTGTACTTTTAAAACTGTATCTGTATGGCTATTTAAATAAAATACGCAGCAGCAGAAAACTTGAAAAAGAATGCACAAGAAATATAGAATTGCAATGGCTGCTGCAAAAGCTTACACCAAATTACCATACTCCCGATAGCTATAGGGACAGACTTTAGGAAGCTGCATGCAGCACCGCTGCAGGCCATGTTTAGGTTGTACGTACAGCTTGACGATTGAACTTCCGTCTGCCCAGCTTTTTCCAATACTTTTGTTGTACGTTCGTGCTTCGTTCTGGATACAAGCCTGCCTGGGTTAATGATTATAATTGTGATAATCAAGATTAACGCCGCCATCGCTGGCGGGTTTATAGCTGGTTTGTTGAGAACCTTTGCCCAACACATACTACCGCACCGCTTTGTACGCATAAGGCATCACGGCATTCTCAGCAGCAGTGGGAAGCGGGGAAAGCTGCAGGCATTACAAAAAACGCTACATGCACAAAGGCCGGAAGTAACCATAAAAAC
>JANXTN010000119.1 GCA_025352435.1 Ferruginibacter sp.
TATAAAAAAAATTATTTCAGAGAGAGTTAATCATGCGAATACAATTTATTTATACCATGTTCTTTTTTGTTGCAATGTTTCTTTTTTTAAATGCCTGCAATAATGATAAGGTGACTTACGGTGCAACAGACACGCCAATAAAGGGCAGTATAAATATAAGTGTTGATGAATCTTTTGCACCTGTAATGAAAGAACAAATCGCTATGTATGAAGCATCATTTCCCGGCACAAAAATCAATGCATCATACAAAACAGAAGCAGATTGTTTAAAAGATTTCTTCAATGATTCTTTAACAAGAATGGTCATCGTCACAAGAGGCCTTACAGCCAACGAGGAAAAAGTTATGACTGCAAAACTTTTGTATAATCCAGGCTGGAACGAACTTGCTTCTGACGCCATTGCTATTGTTGTAAATAAAAATAGCAAGGATACTGTATTTTCTTTAAACCGTTTACAGGAGCAGCTTACAGGGAAAGTAAATCGGACACAAACTATGGTTTTTGATGGCTTAAATAAAACAAGTACAGTAAGGTTTATTGAAGACTCCGTATTGAAAGGACACACATTTGATACTTCTGTTGTACGAGCCGTAAAGAACAGTGAGGAAGTTTTAAATTATGTTGCATCACATGAAAATGCAATCGGTTTTGTAGGTATAAACAGAATAGGAAATCCTGAAGATACCGCACAGGTTGCTATGTTAAGGAAGGTAAAAATTGCGTATGTGAAGTGTGATGTTTGTGTTAATACACCTTTCGTGTTACCGTCGCAGGAAAGCATAATGAATAGGCGATACCCTTTGGTACGTGGTTTGTATTATGCGGTTAAAGAAAATTACACAGGGTTAGGTTCAGGATTTGTTTCATTTTTAAAATACGAAAGAGGTCAGTTAATTTTTAGAAGAGCTTACTTAGGTCCATCCATGATGTTTGGTGTAAGAACAGTTAATATAAATGACAAACTTCCCAGAAATTAAAATTGTAACATTTAATAATGAAACAAATACTTTAAAATTGTACTTGTAAATTAAAAATTGAAAATGAGAAACATGAAAACACTTTTAGTAGCATTGGTTACAATACTTTTTGCAGGATCTGTTTTTGCACAAAGCATTGATGAGGGTAAAAAGTTTTTGTATTATGAAAGATATAAAAGCGCAAAGGATGTATTTCAAAAATTATCTGCTGCAAACCCTGCAGATGAAACAGCAGCATATTATTTAGGTCAATCGATGATTGGTTTAGAAGATATTGCAGGTGCTAAAGCCCTGTATCAGCAAAAATTATCTGCTGCACCAAACAGTCCTTTGATATTAGCAGGCATAGGGCATATAGAATTGCTGGAAGGTAAAACAGCTGATGCACGCAACAGATTCGAGACTGCTATTTCGTTAAGCCAAGGAAAAAGAATAGATGTCTTAAATGCAGTAGGTGCGCCTAACAGTGATCCGGAAATAAAAAACGGTGATGCTAATTATGCAATAGATAAATTAAAATTAGCTACAACTATAAAAGGATTTAAGGATCCTGAGGTATGGGCAAACCTTGGTGATGCCTACAGAAAAAACAGTGATGGTGGTGGGGCAATTCAATCGTATGATGCAGCACTGCGTTTAAATCCAAACTATGCAAGAGCTATTTATCGTAAAGGTCGTTTGTACCAATCTCAAGGTAGAATGCAAGAAAATTTATATACAGGGTTTTACAACGATGCTATTTCAAAAGACATGAATTATGCTCCCGTTTATAATACCTTGTTTAATTATTATTACGAAACGGATGTTCCAAAAAGTGCACAATATTTAGAAAAATGGCTAACGAATTCTGATGATGATCCGAAAGCCTGTTATTATAGAGCAAGTATGCAATATGCTCAAGGATTATTTTCTCAGGCTGTGGCAAAAGCAACCGATTGTATAAATGCTGGAGGTAACAATGTTTATCCTAATTTGTATGGAGTGAAAGCCTTAGCATACAACAGACTTGGTGATTCCGTAAATGCTAAAGCGAGTTATGAAGAGTATTTTAAAAAGCAACTTACAAGCAAAGTGGGTGCGGGAGATTATTCGTCTTATGCAATGATTTTGCTTAAATTCCCGGGTAACGAAGCACAAGCTGCATCTTACGTAGAAAAAGCAGTTGCTTTAGATAGTATTGAGGCTAACAGAGTAACCTATCTAAAAACGCTTGCTAATTCATACAGGACGCAAAAGAATTTCGGCGAAGCTGCAAAATGGTTTAATCAGGTACTTTATGTAAAAAAGAATTACAGCAATGTAGATTTGTACAATGCGGGTTATGATTATTTCCGTGCAGGTAAATTTGATTCTTCTGTTGCCGTTTTTACAAAATATACAGCGAAATATCCTGATGATATTTTTGGTTATTACATGATTGCTAAAGCAAATGGTGGGATAGATACTACTCTTGCTAGCGGTCTTGCAGCAACTTCATATTTAAAAGCCATAGAAATTGGTGAGAAAGCTGCTGATAAATCAAAAATTAAAGATCAACTTGTAGGGGCCTATACTTTTATGATGCAATATTCTTTTAATATTAAAAGAGATCAAGCAGCAGCTGTTACTTATGCTGATAAAGCTTTAGCATTAGATCCTACTGATCAACAATCAATAAAAAATAAAGAATTCGTCTCTAAAAATGATCCAAATGCACGAGCTACCGCTCCCAAGCCCGCGGTTGCAAAGCCTCCGGTCGCTACCAAACCTCAACCTGCAGCTCCAAAAAAAAAATAATAGTTAAGAAAATCAATAATAAAAAAGTTCCGGTATAAGCCGGAACTTTTTGGTTTATATATTTCCAGTTGAGTATGGTATATTGAAACGTCTAACTTAATTTTGTGTATTAAAGTATTAAAATCCTATGCAGTTTTTTTTTCTTAGAATAATGGAAAACGGTACAATCAATTATTTACCAATACTGCTGCAAATAGTTTTTGCAATTGGATTTGTTGCGACGATGATCATTGCCTCCTCAAAGTTTGGTCCTAAAAGAAAAACTGCAGATAAGCTTGTAAATTTTGAAAGCGGTATAGAAATAAAAGGGAATGCACGCCAACCAATGGCTATTAAGTATTTTTTAATTGCCATTCTTTTTGTTTTGTTTGATGTCGAGGTAATTTTCTTTTATCCTTATGCAGTAAACTTCAGGGATTTTGCAAAAGATCCTGCAATGGGATGGCACACTTTCCTTGCAGTAATTATGTTTGTAGGTTCTTTTTTAGCAGGGTTTATTTATATATTTAAGAAGGGAGCTTTAAAGTGGGAAGAGTAGTAAATGTCTCAATGTGAAAATGCTCAATGTGAAAATGACTGAAACAAAGTGGATACGGAATTGAAATATGGTAGTCTTTGTCGGTCAGCCATTTTCGAATTTTCAAATTTTTTAATTTTCAAATTACAATGCGTCCCGTACAATATAACAATACAGTAAAATTTGCCGGTATACCTGAAGGTTATATGGGTGAAGGATTTATGGCTACCAATTTTGAAAAAGTAGTTAGCCTTGCTCGTAAAAATTCCATCTGGCCACTACCATTTGCAACAAGCTGTTGCGGTATTGAATTTATGGCCACCGCCGCTAGCCATTATGATATTGCACGATTTGGTAGTGAGCGTATGAGCTTCTCCCCACGCCAATGTGATTTATTAATGGTGATGGGAACGATCTCAAAAAAAATGGGACCAATTTTAAAACAGGTTTATTTGCAAATGGCAGAGCCACGTTGGGTTTTAGCTGTAGGTGCTTGCGCCAGCAGCGGTGGTATTTTTGATACCTATTCTGTAATGCAGGGAATAGATCAGGTGATCCCTGTGGATGTGTATGTGCCCGGTTGCCCACCAAGGCCTGAAGCTATTTTAGATGGTTTTATGAAAATACAAGAACTCGTAAATGCGGAGGGTTTAAGGAGAAGAGGAAGTGACCAGTACAAAGAATTAATGAACAGCTACGGTATTCAATAAACTTATAGAGATAATTCTTTAAAATAAAATGGCTTTAACCAACGAAATAATTCAGCAGAAACTAACCGAAAAATTTGGGGAACAAATAAGTAGTTGGGACCAACCTTATGGCATGTTGACCTTTATAGCTGAGAAAAATATCAACATAAAAGTTTTACAGTTTTTGTATGATGATGAGGAATTGAAATTTCGTTTTTTAACTGATTTGCAGGCTGTACATTATCCGGACAACAAAGGTTTTGAGCTAGCAGTTGTTTATCATTTACACAACCTTGTTGACAATGTCCGTATTCGTTTTAAAGTGTTTACAGACATTGAAAAACCTGAGGTGTTTACCGCTACAGGTTTGTATGAAGCTGCCAATTTTATGGAAAGAGAAACATACGATTTTTATGGAGTAAATTTTGTTGGTCATCCAAATTTAATACGCATTTTAAATGTTGATGAGATGGATTATTTTCCGATGAGAAAAGAATTCCCGTTGGAAGACCAGACTAGAATTGATAAAGATGATGAGATGTTTGGAAGATAAAATTTGATAAATTATTTATGAGCGAACACATACTTTTACCTGAAGGAAGTTTAGAGAAGCAAACCACCACGCTTAACCTTGGTCCTACGCATCCTGCTACCCACGGCGTTTTTCAGAACATCTTAGAAATGGATGGCGAAAGAATTTTAAAAGCCACTTCAACCGTAGGTTATATACACAGAGCATTTGAAAAAATTGCAGAGCGCAGACCACTATACCAAATCACCCCACTTACAGATCGTTTAAATTATTGTTCATCACCCATCAATAACATGGGTTGGCATATTACCTGCGAAAAATTATTAGGCTTGCAATTGCCAAAGCGTGTAGATTATTTGAGAGTAATCATCATGGAACTTGCCCGCATAAGCGATCACCTGATTTGCAGTTCAATTATGGGTGTGGATACGGGTGCATTTACAGGCTTTTTATATGTGATGCAATACCGTGAATTGATCTATGAAATTTATGAAGAAGTTTGCGGCAGCAGGCTTACAACAAACATTGGTCGTATTGGTGGTTTTGAAAGAAACTTTACTGCAAAAGCCTTTGAAAAACTGGAAAAGTTTTTAGCGGAATATCCAAAGACTTTAAAAGAGTTTGAAAACTTATTGACAAGAAATAGAATTTTTATAGAACGTACAACCGGCGTGGGTCCGATATCTGCCGAGCGTGCATTAAACTATGGTTTTACGGGACCAAACTTAAGAGCATCCGGTGTAGATTATGATGTACGTGTACACACACCTTACAGCAGTTACGAAGATTTTAATTTTACAGTGCCAGTTGGTACCACCGGCGATTGTTACGATCGTTTTTTAGTACGTAATCAAGAGATGTGGCAAAGCATAGAAATTATAAAACAGGCATACCAAAAAGTACAGGAATTTAGAGGGGCTGAAGCAGATGTTTACCATGCAGATGCACCATCTTATTACTTGCCTGAGAAGAAAGATGTTTATACAAAAATGGAAGCGCTCATCTACCATTTTAAAATTGTAATGGGCGAAACAGAAATGCCGGTGGGCGAAGTGTACTCTTCCGTGGAAGGTGGAAATGGTGAACTTGGTTTTTATTTGATCAGCGATGGTGGTAGAACACCTTATCGTTTGCACTTCCGCAGACCATGTTTTATTTACTACCAGGCATATCCTGAATTGATAAAAGACAGCATGTTGAGTGATGCAATAATAACAATGAGTAGTTTGAATTTGATTGCTGGAGAGTTAGATGCTTAAAAGATTATGAATTAAGAATGTTGAATTATGAATATTGAGTTTTCACAAGAAAAATTAAGTGAGGTAACAAAAATAGTTTCCCGTTACCCAGAAGGGAAACAGAAGAGTGCTTTGCTGCCTGTGCTGCACATAGCACAGGATACTTTTGGGGGTTGGTTAGATGTGCCCGTGATGGATTATGTGGCTTCATTGCTTGGCATTGAGCCAATAGAAGTATATGAAGTGGCAAGTTTTTACAGCATGTATAATTTAAAGCCTGTCGGCAAATATATTTTTGAAGTTTGCCACACCGGACCATGCATGATAAATGGTAGTGATGAAATTACAGATTACATTAAGCAAAAATTGAACATCAAAGTAGGTGAAACGACCGCAGATAAAATGTTTACCTTAAAAACTGTAGAGTGCTTAGGAGCTTGTGGTTATGCACCCATGATGCAGCTGGGACAACATTACAGAGAACATTTAACCAAAGAAAAAGTAGATGCGATTGTTGAGGAATGTAGAAATGCGGCGGTAAGAAATAATTAAAATAATAAAATGAAGAAAGAGATACCATATCTGAAAAGTGCGAAGGTTTTACCAAACTATAAACTCAACTTAGAGTTTGAAGATGGGGTAAGTGGAGATATTGATTTATCTCAAATTGTGGGAAAAGGAGTGTTTAGTTTTTGGAATGATGAAGAAAATTTTAAAAATTAC
>JANXTN010000227.1 GCA_025352435.1 Ferruginibacter sp.
CCTACAAAGCCCATCAATCTATTGTTGTAAACAGCTATGTGCTTCCAGTTTAAAAAAGGGATATTGTTTTTGAAAGAGCCATAATAATCAAAAATGTAAAAACCTCTGCTCTCATCATACAGATAAACAAAGTTATTTTTATCTATGATTTGAGTAGGAGAAGGAACTGTATCAAATAGCTGGCGCAAATCTAAGGTTTGGCTTAAAACATTTCCTTCATCATTAATTTTTTTTAAGGATACATTTTGTTCATCAAAAATCCACATATTATTGTCGTAAGAATTGGCAAGGGTTTTAATTTTAAAAATATTCTGTGTTCTAAAATTAATGGTATTTCTAACTGCCAGAAAGCGATCCAGAACAATAACAGTAGAATAGTTTTTGTAATAAACTAAAATTTTTAAAGGATTGCTGACATCAAGCAGGGTAGGGTTTCCAAATTTTTTTACATCATTAAAAACAGCCAATGAATCGCCATTTGGTTTAATCTTTTTTAGCTGATTTTTCTCTGTGATCAAATAGATATTTCCAAGAACATCAACATCTAAGTAGGTATAAGCGCCGGGAATTGTTTTTAAGAATTTAAATGTACTATCCGTTTTTACTCCCTGTACATTTGTAGAATCATGTATGGTAATATCTTGTGCAAGCGCTTTAAAACAAAGCACTAAAGAAAAAATAAAAAGGTATGTAGTTTTTAATTTAATAAAAGTTACTTTTTATAATATTCCAGAGATAAATTTTTACCGTCAAAAACTGCGTAGCTACAGTATTTTATCCAGTCACCCAGATTAATGTACCTGCTTTTTTCATTTAATAAAATATCCAACGGTAAATGTCTGTGCCCAAAAACAAAATAATCAAAATGTTTTTTTGAAAGAATTTCTTTGGAGTAAATCACAAGCCATTCATTTTCTTCACCCCAAAAAACCTCGTCAGTTTTACCGGTTTTGGCCCGGCTTTTTCTGCTAAAATAATCTGCAATACCAATACCAAAACTTGGTGGTAAAGCACCGAAAAATAATTGACTTATGGGATTCCTAAAGACCTTTTTAATAAACTTATAACCTTTATCACCCGGGCCCAACCCATCTCCATGACCTATTAAGAAAGTTTTATTTGAGAAGGTAAATTCCTGAGGTTCAAAATAAACTGCAGTGTTCAATTCTTTTTGAAAATAGTCTTTCATCCACATATCGTGGTTGCCTACAAAAAAATGTACTGCAATACCTGCATCAGTAAGTTCTGCCATTTTACCTAAAATTCTTACATAACCTTTTGGTACAACTCTTTTGTATTCGTACCAAAAATCAAATAGGTCACCTACAATAAAAATGGCTGCTGCTTTTGATTTTATGTCATCAAGAAAACGAATAATTTTTTTTTCACGCACAAGGCTTTCGGCGGCGTTAGGTGCGCCAAGGTGAAAATCAGAAAGGAAATATATATTTTTGTGGCAGCCATTCACAAAGCTAAGGTTGGTTCTTTTGTTGAAGATAGCGCATAACATCTCCTGTTTCTATTTCAGGCATGCCTTCAACACGTAGGTTATACCAATATATCCATGCTGTTTTAGTTTCACCATTTTGAAAAACCTCTACTAGATCTCTTCTATACAATGGCGTTTCTCCTGGTTCTACATGCAGTCCTTCATAATCATCCAGCTGCTCAAAAGCCCACGAAAATTCATCTTCACTGTTCATACTGTATAACTCACCTAAAATAAAATGTTCATCTTCGGTAGGAAGCGCCACCGGGTGTGAACCTGCATCAAAAAACTTTCCTTTTACAAGAGCTTCTCCACTGTATTTAAAATAACGGGTGAGATATTCATACGCAGGGTTTCTAAAACCACTGCGTAAAGAACCGTAGACAAAAATCTTGTGTGATGTTGTACTCATAATATTATTTTAATTACTGTCTATTAAAAAACAAAATACTTCTTTTGGGCCATGCACGCCTGTTACCAAAGTTTTTTCAATATCTGCGGTACGGCTGGGGCCACTAGCGAATGTTATAAAGGACGGAAAATTTTCTGCGTACTTTTCTTTCATTAATCTCAAGGCATCTTTCACATCATTTACCAATTGACTGCTGTAAGCTACGCAAATATGCACAGGTGCATACACACTTGCTGTACGGCCGCTTTGTTGCGCTGTACTCATTACAATAGTACCTGTGCGGGCAACTAAATATTGGCAGGTGGTTATTGCTACATCACAAGAAGGAAGATCATTGTAATGAATGATATTAATTGATTGTAAATGCTGTTGTAAATCATTTTCCAAACAATATACTTTGCTCCAGTTTCTTTGAACTATTAATTGCTGTAACTGTACATTTAAATCATTTCGATTGGTACAAAATGCAAACTTGCCCTGCAACTTTGTAAACTCTTCTGCAAAAATAATACTGGGTTCTTCTTCACTTTTTATGTAAACGGAATCGTTGCCTTCACTTTGGGGAAAAGGTAAAGGCACCGAATTAATCAGTGCCTCCTTTATACGAGTAAGTACATTTTGTTTTGCTAAAGATGCAGCCATTACTAAGTATTAAATAGCAGGTGGATTTTTTAACTCCTCCGGAAACACACTAACAGGTTCTTCTGTAACATTATTTTCGGGTTCAATATCTAATAATTTCTTTTCTTCAAAAGGTCTTTTCCCAATTAAAGTTTCCACATCACTTTTAAATAAAACTTCTTTTACCAAAAGTTCCTTTGCCAGTTTTTCAACATCACCTTTCTTTTCAATTAGCAAAGCTTTTGTTGTTAAGTATGCGTTCTCAATGAGGGATCTAACTTCAGTATCAATCATTTTGCCGGTCTCCTCACTATAAGGTTTTGTAAACATATTTTCCTGTGCGGGATCATAATAACTTACATTACCAACCTTATCATTCATACCATACATGGTTACCATACTGTATGCAATTTTTGTTATCTGTTGCAAATCGTTGCTTGCACCGGTACTGATCTTACCGAAGAAAATATCTTCAGCAGCACGTCCACCAAGCGTCATACAAATTTGATCCATTAACTGATCTGTGTTGTATAAATATTGTTCTTTAGGGGTATACTGCGCATAACCTAAAGCCGCAGTTCCTCTTGGTACAATCGTAACTTTTAATAATGGATACGCATGCTCAAGATACCATCCACAAATTGCATGGCCTGCCTCATGGTAAGCAATAATTTCTTTTTCCTCAGGGGATATTAATTTGTTTCTTTTTTCAAGTCCTCCAATAACCCGATCAATGGCATCTTGAAAATCGCTCATATCAACGCTTTCCTTATTTTTTCTAGCAGCAATGAGGGCCGCTTCATTACATACATTGGCAATATCAGCACCGGCAAAACCTGGTGTTTGTTCTGCTAATTTATGAATGTCCAGAGTTTGAGAAATTTTGATCGGACCAAGATGCACTTTGAAGATTGCTTCTCTACCAACAAGATCCGGTCTGTCAATTGAAATCTGGCGGTCAAAACGACCTGGTCTTAGTAACGCAGTATCCAATACATCAGGTCTATTGGTTGCTGCAAGAATAATGATTCCCAGATCAGTTCCAAAACCATCCATTTCTACCAACAACTGGTTCAAGGTATTTTCTCTTTCGTCGTTGCTCATCATAGCATTTTTGCCTCTTGCACGACCGATTGCATCTATCTCATCTATAAAAATTATACAAGGTGCTTTTTCACGGGCTTGCTTAAACAAATCCCGTACACGACTTGCTCCCACGCCTACAAACATCTCTACAAAGTCAGACCCACTAAGACTAAAGAAGGGAACCTGTGCCTCGCCTGCTACTGCTTTCGCAAGCAAAGTTTTCCCGGTACCCGGAGGACCCACAAGCAATGCACCTTTTGGTATTTTACCACCTAAGGCTGTATATTTTTTTGGATTTTTAAGAAAATCAACAATCTCCATTACCTCTACTTTGGCTTCATCAAGCCCTGCAACATCTCCAAAGTTGATATTCACCCTTGTGCCTTTGTCAAAAAGTGTTGCCTTAGATTTTCCAATACTAAAAATACCTCCCGGCCCGCCACCGCTTGATGCACCACCCATTTTGCGCATCATCATTACAAATAACAACCCAAATAAAAGGATGGGCACAATGGTTTTTAGAAGGTCTCCCAATACTTCCCCTTCTTCAGTATAATTAGGCAATATTTTTTTTACTGAAGGATTTTCTCTGTAAAAATCTTCCAGCTGCTTCGCAAAAACTTCATCTTTAGCAATATTAAAATAAACCTGAGGTGTAGCGGTTTTAAGCAACATGGCATAATCCTGTTCACTTAAAAAAGTTTTATAAAATGCAGGTTTTGCTTTTACACTGTCTTTATTTAAAAACATACGGGCAATGTCTCTGTTTCTCACAACTATAAGCCCGGTTTTTTGTTTGTCCAGTTGCAGATCCTCTACTACATCGCCTTGCTTTAATAATTGAGTCAGATAAACCTGATTTACCTCAATACCTGCAGTTGCAACGGTTCTGAATACATTCCATAAAATGAGTACAAGAAGTACTGCACCCCAAAGCCAATACAAATTGAATTTGGGTTTTTTACCGGGATCATTGCCTATGCTTGGAATATTATCAGGTCCTGACTTTTTTTTATTGTTCGGTTGAATATTGTTTTGTTGTGCCATTTGTATGTCTACGCTCTTATATACTTTTTTAAAAAATTATTTGTCATTATATTCTGTTGAAACCGCATCACTCCACATTTCTTCCAGCTGGTAAAATTTGCGAGGCTCCGGCAGCATTACATGTACTACTACATTTACGTAATCAATCAATATCCATTGTTGTGCCTGTCTACCTTCATGTTTGTATGCACTTTCGCCACAACGTTCTTTTACTTCATGCTCTATTTCATCTGCGATTGCTTTTAAAAGCGAGGGGTTGTTTGCTTCGCAGATGATAAAAAAATCAGCTACCGCTTCGGGTATTTTGCGAAGATCGAGACTGATAACATTTTCGCCTTTTTTTTCGTGGATGGCGTTGATAATAGTTTTGATTATTTTGCTACTCTTGGTAAGCTTTGAGATGGTACTTTTTTTGCGTGTTTCCAGCACACTGAGGTTATTGTTCAAATTTTATTCTTTTTGTTAAATGAATGCATGCATATAGCATTTTGTAAAGTACTAAAATAGTAGCTTGCGGTTATATATATGCAAAATTACAAATTCTTTTTTACCCTCCCGCTTTATTGATGAGCCTAAACCCAATTACCATTTTAGATTCAGTGGAAAGTACCAACAACTATGCCATGGCAAAGCTACATGCAGGTTTGGCTGTGCATGGCCAGGCATGGTTTGCAAGGGAGCAATGGGGGGGAAAAGGGCAACGGGAAAATAAGTGGCTAAGTCAGAAAGACGAGAACTTAATATTGACCATAATTTTGAAGCCGAGTAAGGATTTCCGAAATAATCTGTTTTTTTTTAATACCCTTGTCGCCTGTACCTGCCATCAATTTTTTGCAACATTTGCGGGTGAAGGAACATTTATAAAATGGCCAAATGATATTTATTTCAATGACAGAAAGGCAGGCGGAATTTTAATAGAGAATATTTTTAATGGTAAGGTGTGGGAATGGGCGATTCTAGGTATTGGAATAAATATTAACCAAACCGATTTCAGTTCATTAAATACTAAAAGTACATCGTTAAAAAATATAACCCGTCATTTTTATAACCCTATAGACTTGGCAAAGCAACTACATTTAAAAATCTTGCAAAATTTTGAACACGTAAAAGAAAGTTCTCTCGAATGTTATTTAGAGTACTACAACAAACACCTATATAAAAAAGAGGAAAGGGTAAAATTAAAAAAAGAAAATATTGTATTTCACACCACTATAAAAGGGGTAAATAATGCAGGGCAACTCATGACATCTGATACCATAGAAAGACAATTTAACTCCGGAGAGATAAAATGGTTGATGTATGAATAAGATTTTTATTGGTTGCTCAAAGGAGCAAGCGTATTTTCTTTAGCAGTTACATTTTGATACATGCGGTGCATAACTTGCAAATGTGGCACAGTAAGTACAGATAGAATAATAAGCAATGCAAAAAGCATGTTCATGTCAGGTAAAAAATAATTTAATACCAAATACAATAATACCATTCCACCAAGGGCCAGCACACTAAAAAGAATGCTTTTATTACAGATAACAGCAAACTTTTTAGCATTATTAAATGATTTGAAGTAAGAAAAAATATTTCTTACAGAAAGAATGGAATGCCACAAAGCGAAATAAAAAGTAAAAGCCATTAGGAGCGGCATCAAAGTAATTATAAAAAGCAAAAAGATGAACCGAATAAGTTGGGGTAAAGTAACTGTTATATTGTCTAAAGATTTTTGATAAACAATAGCTATTGTAAAAATAAAGCCTAAAGCGACAATGATGAGGTAGCGATTGGCTTCTACCTGAGCATATAAATTACTGTTTTCTACAAAAGTTTTAATAACAGGAAGTGTATCTTTTATTTGAGGTAGGTGAACCAATAATAACACGCCCAATATAAATGAGCCGTATGCGAAATATAATAAACTAGCATTTCTTTTAGTTTTTAACATATTTGCCACATCTGTTTCTCCAAAATGGTAAATTGAAAAAACCATAAATATAGAGAAGGCTACCCAGGGGAAAATCCAGATGAGTGCAAATGAGAACAAGCGTAAAAGATAAATAGTTACAAATTTTTTGATTGAAAATGATTGCTGTACTGCCGTTTTATTCTGTTCATCTACTAAAAAATCCAAAGCTCCATGTGGTACACCTACCAAAAAAACTAAAGAAAGCAGTATAATCATCTGTGTTTTAGGACTGATTGGAAACACGTAATAATGCATAACCAAAAACAGTGCACCCAATAATAATAAAACAGTTTCGATTTTAATATTTGTTTGTAGCAACCGTTTCATTTTAAAAAATTGATGATGAAACATGAATTTTCAAAATCGGGAAAATTATTTTTTTAATCTTTCCCAATGTATTGATTAATAAGATTTTATAAAACAATGGTTCATTTCCTTAAAAATAATTTCTAAAATTAATGTTATTGGAATGTGAAAGTACTATTTTTATCATTACAAACTAACGTTCGTTTAGATATTCAAAACTTAACAATTAAAACCAAACTTTTATGTTACAAATTCTGCTTGACATTAAGCCGATTGCTACAAACAACTATGTAGCGTTTACATTCTTTGTAGGTACAATGGCTATGATGGCCGCTGCCGTATTCTTTTTTATGGAAACAGGTAATACAGCTCCTCAGTGGCGTACTTCTGTTCTAGTTTCTGGTCTTATCACTTTTATTGCAGCAGTGCATTACTACTACATGAGAGGTTACAACTTAGACACCGGAGATTCTCCAACGTTCTTCCGTTATGTTGACTGGTTATTGACAGTTCCACTTATGTGCGTAGAGTTTTATTTAATCACAAAGAAAGTAGGTGCACAAGTAGGTTTGTTATGGAAATTGATTTTTGCTTCTGTTGTTATGCTCGTAACAGGTTATATAGGAGAAGCAATGCACCCGGAAGAAAGCGTAAGCTGGGTTTGGGGTTTAATAAGCGGTTTAGCGTATTTCTATATAGTATACCTTGTATGGTTTGGTGATGTTGCAAAACTCGCAAGCGCATCTACACCTGCAGTAACTAGCGCTGTAAAAACATTAGGATGGTTCGTATTGGTAGGGTGGGCTATTTATCCATTAGGATACATACTTGGTACTAAAGGCGGATTGTTTGGAATTGAATTGGTAACAGACAGAGCTGCTGCAAAGCAAGCAATGGATATTGT
>JANXTN010000230.1 GCA_025352435.1 Ferruginibacter sp.
CAAGATCTACAAAGAAAGGATCATCTCTTGGACCACAGAAAACTTTTTCACCGGATGTTGCGGTTGCAATTGCTGCATCTGCCAAAGCTTCGTAACTGGCTGCACCAAGACCTACAGGAGATTCTATGCTTCGTGGACCAATATTATTCGGCGGTACAGTACCTGCAGCTACAATAGTGGTAAATGTTGCACCACCATTCATGCTTCTTTCACACTTGTAAGTGGTTTTTAAATTCTGTTTGCCTAAACGAATATTAAAAAACGTTGTAGGATCTTCATTTACCTGTGTAAATGTGAAGCGATAAATAATGTCATCTCCCGGTGTTGCGGTGTTGTTGTCTACGTGAATTTCGTAGCGAATATTTTCGCCGAAATTATAATAGTTCGGTCCACCTGCGGGATGTTCGAAGGGAATATAGTTAGCAATTAAAATGATTTTGCTCGAATCTGTTGGGCTACGGAATGCATAAACATCTGTATTATCTGCCAGTGGATCAGCACTAATCAATGGTGCTTCTCTGTGACTGGAGGCAGAAGCAGTCACTGCAAATGTGATGGCACACAGCAACATTGCAGTAAGTTTTTTAAAATATTGTTTCATATTAACTTGTATTTATAATGATTTAAAAATGCTTAGAATCTTGGTTTGATGGTATAATCGTATCCTCTCCACGGTGTTTGTGCATAAGGAAAAACAGGCTTAAAAGTAGTATCGTTCTTTGTAGGGCCTGAGTTAAAGCTTAAAACATTCACCAGGTTTTTAGTAACAGGAGATTTGCCGGGAATATAATCATCGTAGAACAAACCGATAGCAGCTAAAGCCACACCGCTCACTGCCTGCAATTCAATTGTTGTTACATCATCTTCCAATCTTCTTCCGTTAGGAAAACCATCCATGTTCGGAATGAACTGCAATGCAGTGCTTCCGTTATATGCAGGATCTGTAAGGCCAAGCACGGCAGCATTTACAATACCAAGGCTGCTGAATTTAGGATCGTTACGTTTAGTAACCGGTACTGCCATGTTTAAACGAAGCATATCGCCAAGCGTTGGTAAAAAGTTATTTATGAAAGGCTTACCTGCAGACAAGGGACCACCGGTTTTGCCCGTAGCCAATTGATAAGGTGCAAGGTTTGGAACACCTGTATAAAATATAGGTAAAATATCTACTGCTCTTGGGCTCATGTTATCAGGTAACAATACGCCACCAAATGCTGCTTCAGCCAAGGCTGTGCCGTTTAAAGCTGCAGACCCTTTTAAATTATATAAGCCTGGTTTACCGTTTCTGAAGTCAAAACTTCCTAATGAACGAGCCTGTATTCTCAAAGCATTTAATGCAGGAACAGCAGTACCAAACTGGCTGTCATCCATATAAAGCGCTAGCTCAGGATTAGAAAAGTATTTTGCAAACTGTACATCATTTGAAGGGTTAGAAGCGTTCCATTTGTCTTTCATACCAACCGGTATAATTGCTTCGTTTACCAACGGCATACCAAGGCGGGAAACCTGAACCCATGGACCTGAATTAGTAACTGAATTGCTTGCACCATTCAAAGTTTTAATTTGTTGTCTGCTTGCACTTGCCCATACGCCAATTACGTAATCAGCATCTAAAATATTTGTAGCCTGTGCTGCAGTTTTGCCATCTTTCTGTAAAAGATTGATTGGAATTTTTAATGCAATGGTGTGACAGTTGTGTCTGTTCAATGCATCTATTGTAGGGTTGGTTGTGTTGCCTTCAGGGCGAACATTTCCAAGATCGAATATGCCTCCAAGATCTACAAAGAAAGGATCATCTATAGGACCACAAAAAACTTTCTCACCGGAAGTTGCAGTGGCGATAGCTGCTGTCATTAATGATTCGTAAGTAGGTGCATTTAGACCAACTGCTGAATTAATAGAACGTGGACCAATGTTATTTGGTGGTACCACACCATTTGTTACAATGGCTACAAAGGCTCCGCCGTTTACACTTTTCTCACATGTGTAAGTTGCTTTAAGATTCTGCTTACCTAAACGAATGTTGAAAAAAGTTGTAGGATCTTCATTTACCTGAGAGAAGGTGAAACGGTATAATATATCATCAGCTGTGCTGGTTGTTTTGTTTTTAATGTGTATTTCGTAACGCACATTTGTACCAAAGTTGTAATAGTTTGGGCCACCTTCAGGTAGTTCAAAAGGAATGTAATCACAAATAATGGTAACAGTGTTTGGATCATCAGGACTTCTGAATGCATACACATCAGTATTATCAGCCAAAGGATCATTTGAGATGAGTGGCGCCTCTCTATGGCTTGATGCAAAAGACGAAAAGCCGCCTGCCAACAAAGCAAGCACAAGCATCAATTGCTTAATTTTTAAAATGGATTGTTTCATTTCTTTTCTATTTTGAATTTATTATTTAGATTTTTTACAGTTAAACAACAAAGATAACCTGAAGGTATTTTTCAACGCATTGTTGTTGGTATTGTTACCCGTTGGTATAAGGTAAGATAAATTAAAACCTGTTGATTTGTATGCGATACCTGCACCTACAGTTGCGTAGTTTCTATTGCCCTTTAATTTATTCTCATAAAAATAACCGCCACGTAAAAAGAACTGGTCTTTGTAAGCGTACTCCGTACCAAAACCAAGTTGTACTTCTCTCAGTTCTTCTTTACCACCCCCAGGTGCATCACCATAGCTTTTAAACCAGCTGCTAACAACTCCCTGACTCTCATAAGCGGCTACTTTTGCAGCGTCGGTAGGATCGGGAGGAGTTGGTACCAATAATTTATTAGCCTCTACTGTAAAAGTCAATTTGTTGTCTGAGTTAAGATTGGTGTTGTATGAAGTACCCAAAGATATATTTGCAGGTATATAACTAGAAGTGCTGCCATAATCCATCTTGCTGCCAAGGTTGGTGAAGGCCAAACCAAAATTCCATCCGCTTTTTAGATGAGAGAAGAAGGAAAGATCTGCGGCAACAGCGCTACCATTTTTGTAAGAACTTGCTGCGCCTACATTGCTCGCTAGTTTGCTGTTAATGTAACGACCTGTAATACCTATACCGAATGTTTCAGATAATTTACGGGAATAGCCTACTTCCAGTGCTAAATCATTAGGTTTAAAACTTTTTATATTCTGACCGTTATCGTCTGTAAATTGAAATTCGCCCTGGCTAAAATCTCTGACACCAAAACTTAATGCCTGATTTTTGTCTATTTTGTAATAGCCGGATAATGCAACCTGAAAAAGGTTTCTAACATTGAGTTCACTCAACCACGGGGTGTAAGTTACACCAATACCAAATTTTTCCTCATTAAAGGAAGTTTTTGCCCCATTGTAAAAAGAAGAATTTGCATCCGGATTGGTTGCAACAGCAGCATCGCCCATTGCGGCGGTGCGGGCATCGGCAGATAATCTTAAGAACGGTACAGCAGTGGTAATAGGATTTTCCTTTGCTGTTGTTGTTTGGGCTGACACTGTACCTAAGCACAATGAAAGAAACATTACCGGTAAGATTACCTTAGTAAATCTTAGAATCATGTTTGATGTTTTTTATTTGGTTTAATGAATTGTTAAAGCCACATACGTGGATAACATGTGAATGGTTTTGGTTTTTATTAAGAAATATTATAGAGATAACGGATGTTTTTTATTTATACCATTAAAATGTTAATAGACTATAACATATTTTATGCCATGGGTTTTATTAATTTAAATTCTTCCGCTTTATGTAATACCTTATTTTTGCCGGCCTTAAAAGCAGGTCCTGTGGTTCAATGCCTGTCCGGATGAATCTGTTCGGCGTATCTATCCCGATGAAATCCGTTCGGGTAAAGATTGAATAGAAGTTTTTATATACTGGTCCCGTACTTCAATGCCCGCCCGGTTGAAACCGTTCGGGTAGAGATAGAAAAGAAGGTTTTTACATATTGGTCCCGTAGTTCAATGGATAGAATAGAAGTTTCCTAAACTTTAGATCCAAGTTCGATTCTTGGCGGGGCCACGGTTTTAATTACGAATTACGAATCCTCAATAGTGATATTGGGGATTTTTGTTTTTAGGGACGGTTGAACCGCTAAGACGCAGAGACGCCAGCATTAATTACGAATGTTTGAACCACTAAGTCGAAAAGTCGAAAAAGGGACACAAAGAATATCTGTTTAACCCAAGAGCTTATCTTTTGAATCACGGTTGGTTAGGGTTTTTGGCTAGAAGAACAAAGAGAGAAGGAGGAAAAAAAGGAAACAAGGGAAAGTTTGGGGAGAGTCTTGAACCGCTAAGGCGCAAAGAAAATTACGAATATTTGAATTACGAATATTTGAATTACGAATTTTTAAAAAGACGCTAAGTTGAAAAAGGGACACAAAGAAGAATCTGTGAAAGTCTGCGAGCATATTTTTTTAAACACCAAGAACACAAAGAAAAAACCACAAAGCACACAAAGTTCCCTTGTATCCTTCGTTATCAACCTTCGTTACTCTTTGTTTATTATTTATTACATGATGTTTTCTTACAACATTATCTTAGGTTTAATTCCTTAAAGTTGCAAAAAAGCAACATCTATTGAGCTGATAATGAAGCGCAAAAGATGAGATTGGTTTGGCAGGGATGAAATTGGGTTTAAGAGGAATTAGTAATTGGGATTAGGCATGATGAGCCTTCTGTTAATCAGGGACACCAAGTCGTTCGTAGATAATGCGGATCTGCAGTGCAGTAAAATACTTGCCTACTCTTGCGCCAATATGCTGCTCGTGCATTTTGAGCCAAGTGCGCAAGGTTTTGGTACTGATGCCATACTGTGCTGCAAGTTCGCCCGGGGAATAAGGTTTGATCTGCTGTTTTGTTTCTGTAATCATCTTTTTTATCGTTTATACTGTTACAATCTTTTCGACTGGAAAAATAAAATTACTAAATAGTTTAGTATTATAATCTTTTGAGAG
>JANXTN010000238.1 GCA_025352435.1 Ferruginibacter sp.
AAATTTATATAGTTAACAACATTTTGAGTTTTTTATGGCAAGCTTTGATGAGAGTGTTTTAAAGTACTCCCCTATTTTATCGAGTACTTTTTCCTCTATGCAGTAACAGATGCTGTTTCCTTCAATATCACCTTTTATTAAACCTGCATTTTTTAATTCTTTTAAATGCTGTGAAACGGTAGGCTGCGCTAATGGTAGCTCATTTACGATATCTCCACATATACAGGTATCTACTTTTATAAGGTATTCAAGAATTGCAATCCGGGCGGGATGCCCCAATGCTTTTGCAAGCATGGCAATGGAATTTTGTTTGTTCGTAAAGTGATCTGTTTTTGTAGCGCCCATAATCTAGTATTGTATATTGCAATATTACGATAGAAGTATCTAATAAGTTGATATAAATTTTAAGCCTCATATATAATTAAAGGTGATTGGTACATTGACAAAAAATCATAATCGTCAAGATTGTTTCTTATTTATGTTTAAAATGTCGGGGTTTGAGGGTTGTAAAAGTTAGCAAAGAGCGCTAACTTAGCATCCTTGCGAAATAAAAAAACCATACTCCTTTTTTTTATAACCATATTGGTTTTACCTATGGTTGTCCCGCCACTGCTGCAGTTGCAGGTAATGTGGGCACGCTTAGAATCTCATGAAAGACTGGAGGGGAAAAATCTTCAAACTGTAGTGGTAGAAACCAAAGATATTGTGTGGGCTGAGGAAGGAAAAGAAATTTGGATTAATGGGGAACTATTCGATATTAATAACATAAGTGAAACAAATACAGGGCTCACACTCTGTGGCATCTTTGATAAAAAAGAAACTTCGCTTCAAAAATTATCTCAAAACATTGAGCATCCTGAAAACAAAGAGCAGGGCATTCAATTGAGTAAATATTTTAAATTTCTCAATGATACCTATTTTCAAAATATCCGTGATGAGGTAAAAATTCCTACTCGCATCTCCATTCATTATTCTCAAAATAATATTTACCCGTACGAAGATATTTTTATTAAAATTCCCCTCCCACCGCCAAAAATATAAATAGCGTTCACCTGTTTATATTCTATCATTTAATTATCAGAAGTGAAATATGTTTTATTGCTGATCACTGTTGCATTTTATGCCACATCTTCTGCACAGCTTACTGCTGACAGTGCATCTCTATTATCTAGTGTTACCATAAGCGGCGTAAAAAAACAAACCTTACGGCACACGCCGTTCAATATTTCAGTGCTGTCTGCTTCGCAAATGCAGACCGGTATTAATCTTACCATATCAGATGCATTAAGCAAAATACCCGGTGTTAGTCAAATAACAACAGGCATCGGTATTTCCAAACCTGTTATCCGCGGGCTTTATGGCAATCGTATACAAACAGTTTTACTTGGTCTTAGGTTTGATAACCAACAATGGCAAGATGAGCATGGGCTTGGCTTAAGCATCATTGGCATTGACAGGATTGAAGTATTAAAAGGTCCGTCATCTCTTTTGTATGGCACCGATGCGGTGGGTGGTGTAATTAAAATTGTTGAAGAAAACATTCCTGAAGCTGGTTATAAAGAATCAGATATCAGCGGCTCATTATTTTCTAATACACTTGGATTTTCCGTAAACGGCGGCATTAAAAAAAATACGGGCAAAAAGAATTGGAGAATACGGTTAGGTGCAGATAGTCATGGCGATTACAGTGATGGAAATAATAAACGTATTTTAAATTCACGCTTTGAATCGTATAATTTGAAAGCCTCTGTGGGCCATACCCGTTTACGATGGACAAACCAAAATAATTTCTACAGCTCCTTTAGCCGTTTCGGATTTGTAATGAAAGATAACAGAGACAGAAAGCCCGTTGATGGACGGGCATCCCGCACATTAGATGGACCTTATCATGCTGTACTTTTCAATATGCTATCTACAGAGAACAGTTTAGCACTTCCCCATTCAAAACTTCAATTAAATGGAGGAGTACACTCTAACCTCAGGCTGGAAAATGAAGGCGGAAACAAGATTAGCCTGAACATGTTTTTAAACAGCTTTAGTTATAATGCTAAATGGTTTAAACCCATTGGTAAGAATACAGATTTTATTTTGGGTAATGATGTGCAATACCAGGTGAATACAAATTACGGTTCCCGGGTAATTATTCCGGATGCACATTTATTTGAAACTTCTTTTTCTGGGTATGTAAAAAAGAAAACAAGCAAGTTTGATACGGAATTTGGCCTTAGTGTAAGTGAACGAAACATCACCACCCGTTTTACCGCTAATATGGATTACAGCAGCGGTGCTATTTACCCTTTCAGCAACTGGTATCCTTCTATAAACGGTAATGCGGGCATTTCTTTCAACCCAAACAATAAGTGGAATATAAAACTAAATGCCAGTACGGGTTATCGTTCGCCAAATCTTGCAGAGCTTTCTTCAAATGGCCTTCATGAAGGTACTTACAGATATGAAATAGGCAACCCGAAATTGCTTGCAGAGCAGAACATTAATACGGAAATAAATATAAATTATGAAAGCCGCATTGTAAATTTTTACGGTGCTATCTTCTGCAATGCATTTCAGAATTATATTTACTTATCTCCCACCGGTACTGAGTTGTATGGTTTTGATATTTACAGATTCTTGCAGGGCAATGCAAAACTTTATGGTGGGGAAATAACTGCGAAACTTAAGTTTTCAGACAAAACTGCACTGGAAACTTCTTACAGCAAGGTTACCGGTAAATTAGGTACGGGCAAAAACCTCCCTTTTATTTCGCCAGGAAAAATTGTGTGCGATATTATTTTAAACCCGACGAAAAATTTTACATGGAAAACAGGGACGGATATTGTTTCAGCACAGAACCGAACAGGTGATTTTGAAACAACCACTCCTAAATATCGGTTGCTGCATACATCATTACAAAAGATGGTGGACTTTCACAACAGACCATTAAAAGTCAGTCTTACAGGAGATAATCTTTTAAACAAAACTTATTACGATCACCTGTCCCGCTTTAAATATTTTGGTATTTACAACCCGGGACGAAATATTGCTGTTACCCTTTCTTTACCATTTACAAAACAAATAAATAATCTTAAAAATTAAAAAATACTATGAACTCAATTATGAAGAATTTCCATGTTTTTTTATTGCTTGCCTGCGTAAGCATAGCATCAGTAAGCTGTAAAAAAGATAAGCACGTTCCACCAATAGTAACATTTAAAACAACAGCAGGCTATACAGCCGCAGATGCCAGTGTTGCCAAGAACCTTACAATTAAAGTAGGAATAACAGCAGATAAAGTGGAAGATGATATGCTTACCTATAATGTATCTTACGCCTACGATGGTGCAGCCACAACCATTACCCAACAGACTTTTACACTGGCAGGTGCTGAACAACAGCACTATGAAAAAGATATAACTTTTGTAACACGCAACCAGGCAGGAACAGAAAAATGGACATTTACTATCACAGATAAGGATGGAAACATTACCCAAAAGCAATTTACCCTCACTATTCTTTGATGTAGACTAATTTAAAAACAAAAACCCGCTTAAAAAGGCGGGTTTTTTATTATCCGGAGAAAAAGTTTGTGATCAAAAATATTTTTCTGACTACGAAGCGTCAGCGTCAGGTTGTATAAATAAAAGGTTATTGTTACAAATGCTTAAAAGGAAATTTCAAACCATACCTTTACAATGTTACCGTTGCTTTTTAACCTTTCATTAACCCTCAGGCATTTATTTTTGCCGGCTAAGAACGAATTATGAGAAAAATTTTTGCAATCATATTTGCATGCTCCATTTCTACCATCGCTATTTGCCAAACAAAAAATTCCATACCTTCTAAAATTGGCAACCGTGCAGCAGATCATTTAATGATACAGCTCGCCGGTAATTTTTGGAACGGAACGGCAGACAGTGTTTCAAATTATATTAAAAGTTTTAATCGAAGTGCCAATGTGTATTTAATGTATGATAAACAATTTAAAACGAATCCACGTTTAAGTGCGGGCATTGGCGTAGGTGTGGGTACAAGCAATATTTACTTTAATAAAATGGAAACCAAAATCGCTGCTAATAATGCTAAGCTTCCTTTTATAAGAACAGATACAGGCAACAATTATAAAAAATACAAGCTTGCTACAGCTTACCTGGAAGTACCTGTGGAGCTAAGGTTTATGGCAAGGCCCGAAACGCCTAACAAATCTCTAAAAGCTGCTCTTGGATTAAAAGTTGGTACTTTACTTAATGCCCACACTAAGGGAAGAAATTTACAAACCGCCTCAGGTGGAAAACTGAATGGCTTAACCATAAAGGAGAGTTCAAAAAACTTTTTTAATACAACAAGGCTTGCCGCTACTGCAAGAGTAGGTTACGGTATTTTCTCAGTCTTTGGGGCATATAATATAACCGGTATTTTTAAAGACGGTGTAGCACCGGATACCAAACTTTTGCAAGTCGGTATCACTATTAGCGGCTTATAAAATTTTTCAAAATATAACAAGCGTTAAAAAACCTTCACAAAGTGAGGGTTTTTTGTTTACTGCAAACTAATAAGCTAATTTCGCGGCTTACATAATTTCAAAGGAAATATTCCAATGAGCGATGCAATAAAACACGAATGCGGTCTTGCTTTTATAAGACTCCGCAAGCCCTTCAGCTATTACCAACAACAATATAATTCAGTTTTATACGGCTTAAATAAATTGTACCTGCTAATGGAAAAGCAGCACAACCGTGGGCAGGATGGTGCGGGTATTGCAGCAGTAAAACTGAATACAGAGCCTGGTTATCCTTTTATGTACAGACAGCGCAGTTGTGCACAGCAGCCCATTGCAGATCTGTTTCAGCAAATAGGGAAAGAGATAGAAGAAATAGAAAAATACCAACCGGATATTAAAAACCATCCGGGTTTAATGAAGGGGCATATACCTGTTTTGGGCGAAGTGTTATTAGGGCATTTAAGATACGGCACGCAGGGAAAAAATGATGTGCAGTTTTGCCATCCGTTCATTAAAAAAAATACCATTCCATCCCGCAATTTTACGCTTGCAGGTAATTTCAATCTGGTAAATACCGATGAGCTTTTTGGGTTAATAAACATCAACCCCGGTACTTTTGAAAAGCAAAGCGATCTTGCTGCCATGATGGAAGTGCTCTATCACTTTCTTATAAAAGCAGATGAACTTAATCCCGGCAAACCTGATATAATAGGCATGTTGAAAAAAGCAGTTCCGCTTTTTGATGGTGGGTTTAATTTTGCCGGCATAACAGGTAATGGTGATGGATTTATTGTAAGAGATGCACATGGCATTCGCCCGTCTTATTATTATGTAAATGATGAGATAATTGTAGGCGCAAGTGAAAGGGCAGCGATCCGAACTGCTTTTAATTTGGAAGAAAATGAAGTCAAAGAATTGATGCCCGGCACAGCATTGATATCTAATGCTGATGGTACTTACAGCATAGAACAAATAGTTCCTGCGCAGGAAAGAAAGGCTTGCAGTTTTGAAAGAATATACTTCAGTCGTGGCAGCGATGAAAAAATTTACAGAGAGCGCATTGCTCTTGGTTATTTTCTTAGCCGGATCGTTTTAAAAGCTGTTAATTACGATCTTAAAAATACCATACTTTCTTTTATACCGAATACGGCGGAAACTGCATTTTATGGTTTAATAAAAGGAGCAGAAGATTATTTGAACGAAATAAAAAAAGAAAGAATTTTAAGCTGGGGGAAGGATTTTGATGAAGCGAAGTTATCTGAGATGATTAACCGAAAAGTGCGGATTGAAAAAATTGCCATCAAAGATGTAAAGCTGCGCACATTTATTACTGAAGACAGCAGCCGCAATGAAATGGTTCAGCACGTGTATGACATCACCTACGGCACCGTAAAAAAAGATTCAGATACGCTGGTGGTGATTGATGACAGTATTGTGAGAGGAACCACGTTGAAAGAAAGTATTATAAGAATGCTCAACAGGCTTAAGCCTAAGAAAATAATTATCGTATCCTCCGCTCCACAAATTAGGTATCCGGACTGTTATGGTATAGATATGAGCAAAATGGGCGACTTTATTGCTTTTAAAGCGGCAGTAGCATTATTAACGGAAAGAGGAGATGAGCATATTTTGACAGAGATATTAGAGAAGTGTAAAGACCTTCAGCGAAATAATAAATTGCATACAGACAACCTAGTTCGATTAGTATACAAATCATTTACGCCTGAAGAAATTTCTGCAAAAATTGCACAGCTCATAACCCCGGAAGATGTATCAACACCTGTGGAAGTTATTTATCAAACCATAGAAACGCTTCACGAAGCCTGCCCTAATAACAAAGGTGACTGGTATTTTACGGGTAATTATCCCACCCCCGGTGGAAACCGTGTTTGTAACAAAGCTTTTATTAATTTTATGGAAGGAAAAAATGTGAGAGGATATTAATATGCTGCATAATTTTTATTTATGCAGCATTCATAATTGAAAAACAAAACTAATTAATGATGGCTGATAAAACCACAAAGACTAAAAACCTGAACATTCTTATTATAGAAGATGAAGGAGATATTTCTCTGATACTAAACCTAATGCTTAAAAAAGAAGCTATTGAAATTGAACATGTAACCACTCTTGCAAAGGCAGGCGCTTTTTTAAAAGAACAAAGAACAGACATTGTAATAATGGATAACCAGTTGCCAGATGGATTGGGATTGAACTATATAACGCCTATTAAAGCAGACTACCCCACCATCAAAATTATTATGATTACAGGTAATGCTGAGACTACCGATAAAGAAACAGCGTTACAAAACGGAGCAGATGTTTTTCTGGCGAAGCCTTTTACAAGAGATCAGATACAAGCCGCAATAGAAAGTGTATCTTCTATGAAGGTTGCATAAATAATGAGAAAGAGATTATCGATATATCTTTTTACTTAAAATAAATTTATAGCTGACATCTTTTGAAAGATGTCAGCTTTGTTTAAATCTCTATTTCATCAGAGGACGTACAACCCCGATCTGTATAAAGTATTCACAGGTTTGTTATCCCAAAATAGTTCAAAATCTTCCAAGCCTGCGGCGCTGTAGTTATCTTTTAATTGCTGTTGCGTTAACTGAATTGTATTTGATATAGAAAGTAGAGGAAATACCTTCAGTAACCATTCAGCGTGCGGTTTTGAAACCTGTATTTGTTGGGTGTGTCTTTTGTTTATAAAAGTAAGCGTACCCATTTCCCGAGAATTCCCCTTTTTTGATTGTGTATAAAATTCAACCGAAGGAATATTTCCGGTGAAAATAACTTTAGCAGTAGGTTTAAAACTATTAAACTCCTGTTCATTTAAGGCATTGATAATAAAATCAGGAGCTATTTTGGTTTTGGGTATTTTATGTTCAAACCATTTTTGCAGCGGCTCATCTATCCCAATATTGTGCATGAAATTAAATAGAGACTTTTTTAAACCATAGCCAAAACTATCGTGGTCGCCACCAGTTTCATCTTCGTATTCTACATCGTTGTTGGCAAAACTTCCTACAACTTCCTGCAAGGTTTTGATGTTAAATTTTTTTGGATTTAAACCAACGGGGCTGTGAGCTGTAAGTGCAAAACGATGCCAGAATGCTGACTGCAAAACGCCTGCAGCAAAAAGTTGCCGCACCATTTCTAAAGAGTCTATCGTTTCCTGATCTGTTTGTGTGGGAAAGCCATACATTAAATAGGCATGCACCAATATACCCGCTTCGGTAAAATGGCGGGTAACTTTTGCCACCTGCTCTACCGTTATTCCTTTGTCTATTAATTTTAAAAGCCTGTCAGATGCTACCTCCAAGCCGCCCGAAACTGCAATACAACCTGATGCACTTAGCAGTAAACACAGGTCTCTGGTAAAACTTTTTTCAAACCGCACATTGGTCCACCAGGTAACGAGCATCTTTCTTTTTATGATTTCAATAGCAAGGGCACGCATCAATGCCGGTGGTGCAGCTTCATCTACAAAGTGAAACCCGTTTTGTTTTGTCTGCGTCATTATCTCCTGCATACGATCGCATATAATGCCCGCTGCTACAGGTTCGTAGAGTTTTATATAATCCAGCGAGACATCACAAAATGTACATTTACCCCAGTAACAACCATGCGCCATTGTGAGTTTGTTCCATCGTCCATCGCTCCACATTCTGTGCATGGGGTTCACTACTTCTATAGCAGATATGTATTTATCAAGCAGCAGATTACTGTAATCCGGCGTGCCCACTTCGCCCTGCCGGTAGTCTTTTACGGCAGTATTATTTATGTAAACGACCTTATCATCTTTTAATAAAAAAGTACGTTTCAGTTCATCTTCAGTTTTGTTTTTTGTAATAAAGGCTATGAGGTTTTCAATGGGTGCTTCTCCATCATCGAGCGTAATAAAATCATAAAACTCAAAGACTCTTTTGTCCGTGAGCGAACGCAATTCAGTATTTGCAAAACCGCCGCCCATCATCACTTTAACAAATGGATAATTAATTTTCAGCCATTGCCCACAACGCAAAGAACTGTACAGGTTGCCGGGAAAAGGAACGGAAAGCGCTATCATGTTGGGCTGAACGGTTTTCATTTTCTCAGCTAGTATTTCTATCAATAACCCATCTATAAAAGTGTAAGGCTTCTGTAATTCATTATAAAGCTCATCAAACGTATTTGCAGACCTTCCAAGCTTTTCAGCATAGCGGCTAAAACCAAAATGCTCATCTACTGTTTCTTTTATAAGATCAGATAAATCTTCTAAATACATGGTGGCAATGTATTTTGCTTTGTCCTGTATACCCATATTGCCAAAGGCTTTTTCAAGGTCATCTGTATGTGCGAAACGGGAGGCTTCGGGGAGTAATTCTCTTTTACAAATGCTGTGCGCAAGGGTTGCATCTTTGCCCTGCAAAAAAGCAATGACTGCATCAATCGTGTTGATGTAATCGTTTTTCAGCACAAGCATTTTCTCTACATTGGCTGAATACTTTTTATCGGTCGCAGCAATTCTTTCAAATAATTTGATAAGCCCTGCAGAAGAAAACAATACGGTGGTTACTTCTATACCCAAATCACACTGAAAAGAAGTAATGCCTCTTGTGTTTAAAAAACCTTTTATGTAAGCTGTGGCAGGGTAAGGAGTATTTAATTGTGTGAAAGGTGGCGTTATAAGAAGAATGCTTGTAATAACTTTTTTTGCAAAAGTATGGCAGCGCTCTGAACTTTTGAAACATGCAGCCAGGAGATATTAGGAAAGATGGAAAATTTTAAGAAAGTGATGGTACTATAATTGCAAATGTTTTTTTAGAAACAACCAACATGAAAATATTAATAGTAGTAAGACATGCCAAGAGTAGTTGGGCAAACATAGGCGAAAAAGATTTTGACAGGCCACTTAATGACCGGGGTAAAGCTGATGCACCCCTAATGGCTGAGAAACTTCGAAAGACCAATATAAAAATAGACGCATTCGTGAGCAGTTCGGCCAAACGTGCCCGCAAAACTGCTAAGGCTTTTGCAGAAGCATATGGCAAAACAAAGCACGACATAATCTTAACCGATGATTTATATAACGCAGCTGCAGCTGCTTTTTATGAAACTATAGCAGATTTAAAAGATAGTGATAAAGCAGTTGCATTGTTTGCTCATAACCCAGGCATTACAGATTTTGTAAACACAATAGGTGAAACGAATATTGATGAAATGCCGACCTGTGCCATATTTGCAGTACAATCGCCGATAAAACACTGGAAAGATTTTAAATATGCAGAAAAGAAATTTTTACTTTTTACTTATCCCAAAGATTTACAATAAGTGAGCATAAACAAGGCATATTTTCCTCAAATAGCAAGTTTATAAAGATGGGCAAATGGATTGTTTAACATGTTTTGTTATCCAAAGCATTTATTTTTGCAATATGAAAAAGTTATTTTTCTTTGCCCTGTTTTTATATCTACAGTTGGCTTCTCTGGCTCAGTGTTCTATGTGTACTAAAACTGCACAACAACTTGGTGAAAAGCCTGCTTCGGGTTTAAATTCCGGAATACTTTATCTAATGTTTGCGCCCTTTGCTATTGTTGGTTTTGTGGGGTATAGGTGGTGGAAGGGGCAGAAAAATGCTGAGGTTTAAATAAATTTATTTGCATTAATATTATATTTATGCATGCAAAGTAAAATAACCGGTGGCCAAACGGAATTGATATTTAAAGCCATCGTACTTTCTAAATATAATGTTGCTTACTACCGCTGTTTAGAAACCGGTTTTATACAAACAGAGGAGCCTTATTGGCTCGAAGAAGCCTATTCATCTGCCATTACAAAACTTGATGTAGGACTTGTGTTACGTAACCAAAACATGGCTGCCATTACCGGAAAATTATTGTACGACCATTTTGACCACAACAAAAAATTTTTGGATTACGCAGGCGGTTATGGGTTGTTTACCCGCATGATGAGAGACAAGGGTTATGATTTTTATAATACAGATATTTATTGCCAGAATATTTTTGCAGAGTATCAAGATTTGTCTCAATTGCCTGGAGACACTGAGTTTGAGTTAGTGACTGCATTTGAAGTATTGGAACATTTACCGCAACCAATGGAGACTTTAAAATCTATGTTTGATAAATACGATACTATTTTATTTTCTACAGAACTTGTTCCAAAGGATGTCCAGCCATTGAAAGAATGGTGGTATTTTATATTTGAAACGGGCCAACACGTTGCCTTGTACACCACAGAAGCACTTGAGTTTATTGCGAAATCATATAACAGGCATTTGTATTCCAACGGCAGTAATATTCATTTGTTTTGTAAAAAATCATTCACATCTAATCCATTACTTTCTCAGGAAAAAGAAGATAATTATTTTATGAAAAAAATGAGGACAAAGGTGGAGCGATATGAAAGAAGAAATAATTTAAATGGCAGGTCTTTAAAAATGAGTTTGATGGCAAATGATATGGAGGAGGCAAGAAAACGTTTATTGTAATTGTTCTTCTTCGTGTACTTTATTTGAGTTGAGTACATAATCAATTGCATCATCAAAAACTTTCATTGCATTTTGCCATGAATAATTTTTGATAACATAGTCATACCCATTTTTTCCTTTCTTAGCATTTTCTGAACCTTTAATTACCTTTTTTAATACTGAAGAAAACTCATCTTCATTGGTATATGTCCAGCCCCCGTTACTGTTTATAATATGATCCTTTAAAACTTCACATTCGCCGTTTGCAATTACGGGAACCTTGCAAGCAAAAGTCTCTAAAACTACCAGTGAGAGACTTTCATATTTTGAAGGAATAATCAATGCCTCGGCATGTTTCATGAGTTGTTCTTTTTCCTCATCAGAAACGAAGCCGGCATAAATAATATTGGTATTAAAATTTGAATCAATCATATTTTTACCTGCCAGTACAAGCTTAATTTGATTCGCATATTTCTTTGTAAAATTTTCGAAATAATTCAGCAGGTCTTTACAACCCTTAGCAGCATCTATTCTGCCAACATATAAAATGTATTTGCCGGAAATATTGAATTTTTCAATTAATTCTCTATTTTTTTTTTCATTTACTTTTTCAATTCCTACTGACATTACATCTTGCCTGATACCGGCAATATCAAACAATTCATTTGAAAATTTCTTTTCTGACTCGGTAAGAAACATTAGTGACCTCGGCGCCTTCATCGTCTTTTTAAAAATGGGAAAATAAGCAGGTTGCTCATCGTGCATTGTCGGTATAAAAATACTTTTATTTGGCACTGCTAAAAGTCCGGCTACAGTTGGATAGTAGAGGTATGTTACAAAAATAAATGCATCAAATTCCTTTTCATTTACTTCCAGGTATTTTATTAATCCATAGGTAGCAGGTCCCTGGTTTTCTACCCAACGTAATCCATCTTTCTCACTAATTTCAGCAGAAGGAAAAAGTTTTAAATACCAAAGAGGCTTTCCAAGAAACCTATAGAACTTTTGGAATAAAAGTCTACCCCTATATTGCCGGTTTAGCTTGTGTACCTTTTTTGCAGACTCCTTAGTTTTATGATCAAACCGAATAACTTTTACTCCGTTTTCTTCAGTTTCACCTTCAGGTAATTCAGGTTCCCAAGTATGGTAATCAAGTGCCCGACTTGTAAGTACAATAATGTCATATTTTAAAGCTAATTTTTCGGCTACTATTCTTGCCAATACTTCGGCGCCGCCATTTACCTGTGGGCCGTAACGTTGCACAACTAAACCAATTTTTTTCTTAGTCATACAATGTGCTAGGGCTGATTAAATTTTTTAAGATAGCTGTACAAATTAAAATTCTCTTTTTGCATACCTACTGCAATGTCTTTCTGCAAATCATTTATGTCAATACCCTTCATTTTAATTTTTGTAATTAACAGGTAGGCTTTTTCTGCGTACAAACGCACTTTGTTTTGTTGTGAATGTTGCAAACTGATGTGGTGTTTAATGGCTTCATACAAGGCTTCAATTCCTTCACTTTTTGTAGCTGCAGTTTTTATAACAAGTACTTCTTCCTGCTTGGATGAGAATGCGGGCGCCAGCATGTTTCGTAAATATTTTACAAAAGTATCTGCACCGTTTCTATCGCATTTGTTCACAACAAAAATATCTGCTATCTCCATCAACCCGGCTTTCATAGTTTGTATTTCATCTCCACCTTCAGGCACTAACACAACCACAGTTGTATCTGCAAGCCCGGCAATTTCTATTTCATTTTGCCCCACACCAATGGTTTCTATTATTACATG
>JANXTN010000257.1 GCA_025352435.1 Ferruginibacter sp.
GTTTTTACGGTATAGGTGCACAACTTAAAGAAGAAGACGGGAAAATAAAAATTACCAGCTTAGTGAGTGGTATGCCTGCCTGGAGAAGTGGCGAATTAAAAGAAAATGATGAAATCATAAAAATTGCACAGGGAGCGGAAGAACCAATAGATGTAACCGGATATTCTGTAACAGATGCGGTAAAAATTATTAGAGGTTCAGAAAAAGGATCTGAAGTAAGATTAACCATTCGTCGCATAGACGGTAGTACAAAAGTTGTGTCTCTACTGAGAGATGAAATAAATATTGATGAAACATTTGCCCGCTCTGTAATTATAAACAGCGAACATAAAATCGGATATATTTATTTACCGGAATTTTATGCAGATTTTCAAAATCCATCAAAACCAAGATGTGCTGCAGATGTAGCCAAAGAAATTGAAAAGTTAAAAAAAGAAAATGTAGAAGGGATAGTTCTCGATTTAAGAAACAATGGTGGCGGATCTTTATATGACGTGGTACAAATGGCAGGTTTGTTCATTGAAGATGGTCCAATAGTACAGGTAAAAAGCAGAGATGATAAACCATCAATTTTAAGAGATAGAGACAAATCAATACAATACACAGGTCCATTTGCTGTAATGGTTGATGAAACAAGTGCCTCTGCATCGGAAATTTTTGCGGCAGCTATACAAGATTATAAAAGAGGAATCATTATTGGCAGTACAAGTACCTACGGGAAAGGAACAGTGCAGAGAACAATTCCTTTAAACCCTGAAAGTGAAAACAGGTTAATAACCAACACAACAAAAGTGGAAGACCTAGGTTCATTGAAATTAACACTGCAAAAGTTTTATAGAATTAATGGAGGGGCCACACAAATAAAAGGAGTAACACCTGATGTAGTTTTACCGGACAGATTAGAATATTTAAAATTTAGAGAAAAAGATAACAAATACGCACTTAAGTGGGATGAAATTGAAAAGGTAGATTTTAAACCGTGGGAAAATTACACCAACCTTAATGGAGTAATTGCATCAGCTAAATTACAAACTACAAACAGCCCTAATTTTACTAAAATAAAAAATAGTGTAAAAATTTTAGAAAGCAATGCTAACAAGCCTTTCAGCTTGAATTTAAAACAATATGAGGAAGATAAAAAACAATTAAAAAGTGTTTACAAACAACTGGAGGAGGCTTATAAACTTGCCAAAGCGTTAGACGTAAAAAACATTACAGCAGATACAATTGAAATTAATAAAACAAAAGAAAAAATAGACCGCAACAAACAGTTCGTAAAAAGAGTTGGGGAAGATATTTATGTAGATGAGTCTGTAAAAATATTAAACAATATGATTGTAAACGATAAAATGGCTAAGAAAAATTAGTTGCCATAATTCTTAAAAAGCCGCCATGTAACGAATTTTACACAGCGGTTTTTTTTAGATCAAATATTTCTCGTTCGCAATATTTATATGATGATAAAAATGCCCTACTAAAATATTTCCTAGGGTGTTTACTGTAGCAGCGGCGGTACTAAAATTGCCTGTTGTATTTAGCATATCCAGCGAAAAAGATGTAAATAATAATAAAGTGCTTTCTCTCACTATTTTCATTTCTTCCACAAGATTTGCCCATGTTCTGCAGTTTGCATCTGAGTTAGCCGCATAAACATTCTCATCATAACCCGGTAGTGTTTGGGCTTCTTTTCTTGCTATTGCCAGTGCTCGGTAAGAGAATATTCTCTCTGTATCTATCATGTGTTGAAGCATTTCTCTTAACGTCCATTTTCCTTCAGCATATGCATATTGAGATTTCTCTTCGGTAACAGCATGAAAAAAATCATTCATTATTTTATGCTGACCGGCCAAGGCGGAAAGAATTTCTCTTTCAGGAACGAGAGAAGTATATCTCTCAAAATAATTTTTATAAACTGCAGATTCTTCCATCATTTTTTTTCAAATGTACTGTTTACATTAAATAAAAAAGCCGCCTTGATAAACAAAGCGGTTTTAAATATTTAAATTTTGACGATGATTATCCTTTTTTTGACCGTTTAATTTTTGTTTCAGGTATTTTAATTATTGGCTTTTTCTGCATGTTTCCTGCATATTTCATGGCTTCGTAGGCATTTACAAAACCACCAGTTTTGGAAAGTTCACTCAAAGAAACTTTCTCTTTTGTTTCCGGATTGTTTACTTTTTCTTTTGGCGCTACTGCAGACTTCTCGATAGCTTCTTTTAATTGTACCGCTGTTAGGTTTGGATAATATTCTAAAAGCAAAGCCGCAATTCCCGCAACTACAGGACATGCCATGGAAGTACCGCTCAAATTGCCATAATTTTTTCCGCCTGGGAGAGTTGAGTAAATATTTACACCGGGTGCAAAAACATCAACTTCTTTTTTACCATAATTACTGAAAGAGGCTGTAAGTCCACCATTCTTTAAATCTCCTGCAGCACCAACAGTAATTATATTTTCTGCCCTGCCTTTGCCATTTACAAAATAAGGGTTAGGAAAATTGTATGTGGTATCTACGTTTTTTGAATCGTTTCCGGCCGCATGTACAAGCAGAACATTTTTACTTGCTGCATATCTAAACGCATCATCAACCCATTCTTTCTCCGGAGAAAAATCTTTACCAAAACTCATACTGATTATTTGCGCACCATTATCAACGGCATAACGAATAGCATTAGCAATATCCTTGTCATGCTCATCTCCATCAGGCACGGCACGTACAGCCATTATCCTAACATTGTCCGCAATACCATCCATTCCTTTACCATTGTTTCTTATCGCTGCAATAATGCCTGCGCAATGCGTACCATGCATGGGAGTACTTGCAAGCAAATCATTGTTTCCATAATTGCGATCATTGATATTAGTTTCATCATCCTTTACGATATCGTGTCTGTAAGCAACGGGAGCCTGCGTTGCAGATTCTCCTTTGCGAAGTTCACCACTCAATTCTTCTATTAACTGCTCATTTGTTATATCCGTTGAGTTATTGGCTTTCGAAATATTCTGTAAGATGGCTTTAGTCATTTTTGCATCTGCATCGGTTGGTTTATATGGCTCCAAATCAACAGTTGTGTAGGAAGTTTTGCCAAGTTCTTTTTTGATGACAGAATCGCCCTTCACAATTTTTGAATACATGAACTCAATCTGTTTGGACTGTTGCGGATTTACATCGCCCACTGTTTTCTGTTTGGCTCTTTCAAAATCCGCAAGTTCTTTTTTGTCTGCTGATGTAATTGCGTCAGCAGCTGTTTTGCCCTCCCATTTTTCTTTAAGTTTATGATAAACTCTTGCTCCTTCGTAACTGTCTTCTTTTACATTTCTACCATCTTTACCACCAATAAAATTCCACCCGTGTACATCATCTATGTAACCGTTTTTATCGTCATCAATACCGTTGCCGGGAATTTCTTTTGGGTTGGTCCAAAGTATCGGTTTTAGATCTTCATGTGTTGTGTCTATACCGCTATCAATTACAGCAACGATTACACGTTTGCTTTTTAAGTTTTTAGATTTTACAAGATCGTAAGCCTTTTGCAAACTAATACCATTGTATCCTGTTGTTGCAGGGTCTAGCTGGTACCAATTTTTTGGAACTTCCTCTTTACTTTTTTGGGCAAATGCTGATGCACCCAAAAGCATTGCAGCAAAGGCTATTGTAGTAATTTTATTCATATTCTTTTGGTTGATTTATTTAAGTAACGAAAATAATACATACAGCTCGGCAAATATTACCATTCGTGAAATTTTAAGAAATTTTATGAGAGCGGGATACGACGGATTACAGACGATGAACTACAGACCATGGATTGCAACCCACTGAACGCAGGCTATAGAGAACAAATGCTGGCCTTGGGATCAATACTATTATGAATAGTTGTATTTATTCAAGCTTCACACTTGCCATCTCCCATTTCCCAATAGCCAATTCCCACTCGCCACTCACCTTCTCACAAATCAAACTTTATCCCTTGTGCTAATGGTAATTTATCTGTGTAGTTAATAGTATTGGTTTGCCTGCGCATATAAATTTTCCATGCATCACTGCCGCTTTCTCTGCCACCGCCGGTCTCTTTTTCCCCACCAAATGCTCCACCTATTTCTGCACCGGAGGTACCAATATTTACGTTTGCAATTCCGCAATCACTTCCGGCATTAGATAAGAATTGTTCTGCCTCTCTCAAATTATTTGTTATGATCGAAGACGACAACCCTTGTGGTACGCCGTTTTGCATGGCAATAGCTTCACCTATCGTTTTGTATTTCATAATATACAAAATAGGAGCAAAAGTTTCATGCTGTACAATTTCAAAAGTGTTCTTTGCTTCTGCTATACATGGTTTTACATAACAACCGCTTTCAAAAGCTTTGCCTTTTATGACACCTGGTTCGACAATAAAATTGCCACCTTCTTCTTTGCATTTTGCAACTGCATTCAGATAGTTTGTTACAGCATCTTTGTCTATCAATGGCCCCACATGCATTTTTTCGTTTAATGGATTTCCAATTTTTAATTGGCTGTAGGCATTTACCAAACGCTCTTTAAACTTATTGTATATTTTTTCGTGGATGATTAATCTGCGGGTAGTTGTACACCTTTGTCCCGCAGTGCCCACCGCACCAAAAACTGCTGCAGTAATTGCAATATTTATATCAGCTTCGCTGGAAATAATGATGGAATTGTTTCCACCTAATTCTAACAAACTTCTTCCAAGTCTTTCTCCTACAACTGCTCCCACAGCTTTACCCATGCGTGTGCTTCCTGTAGCGCTAATAAGCGGTATTCTTCTGTCTGCACTTATCCATTCACCAACGCTTCTGCCGCCACTTATAAGGCCGCAAACTCCTTCAGGAACATTATTTTCTTTGAACACGCTTTGGATTATTTGTTGGCAAGCCACTGCACATAATGGTGTTTTTTCACTTGGTTTCCAAACAGTGACATCTCCGCAAACCCACGCCAGCATGCTATTCCATGCCCAAACTGCTACCGGAAAATTAAAAGCAGAAATAATTCCTACAATTCCTAGCGGATGATATTGATCGTACATTCTATGACCGGGTCTTTCACTGTGCATAGTGCTTCCATGTAACTGCCGTGAAAGCCCTACCGCAAAATCACAGATGTCAATCATCTCCTGCACTTCGCCCATTCCTTCTTGTAGGCTTTTACCCATTTCATAACTAACCAAAGTGCCGAGTTCGGTTTTAAATTTTCTTAATTCCATTCCCACAAGCCTAACAATTTCGCCACGTTTTGGTGCAGGCCACAACCGCCAATCTGCAAATGCTTCTTGTGCTTTTTCAATCACTGTATCGTAAGCTTCTTTGTCTGCACCCAACACAGTTCCAATTAAGACGCCATCAACAGGAGAGTAGGAAGATAATTTTTCTCCCTTAGATTTTACCCATTGCACACCGGTAGAAACACCCTTGTTAGTCGCTGATATGTTTAATGTTTGTAGAAAATCCATTTGGTTTAAATTATAATGATGAGTTATGAATGATAAATTATGCTTTGTAATAAATTACGAATTTCAAATCACGAATTACGGTTGTACTCCAAATTCCCAACTCCTAAGTCCCCTTTTCACTTTCGGCTTCCCGCTACCCACTCGTTTCTACCGACTCACCACTTTCAACAACTGCTTTATTTGATTTGCTTTGTGTAAAAGCTCTTGTGGTTCGTTGCTAAGAACGGTTACATGTCCCATCTTTCTACCAGGCTTAGTAATTTTTTTTCCATAAATGTGAACGAATACATTATCCATAGCAAGTACTTCTTCTAAACCCTCATAGACTGCATCGCCGGTATGGTTTTCTTCTCCCACCAGGTTTACAATTGCCGCGGGCAGAATGTGATCTGTATTACCTAAAGGATAGTTAAGCATTACACGCCAAAGCATATCAAATTGACTGCTGTAGCAAGCCTCAATGCTGTGATGGCCGCTGTTGTGAACTCTTGGTGCAGTTTCATTTACAAAAATATTATCGTTCTTATCAGAAAATAATTCAACTGCAAAAATGCCGGCGCTTTTTAATTCCTTTACTACTTTTAACGCAACTGCTTCTGCCTTCCACATAACTTTTTCCGGAATAACTGCAGGGCAAATTTGGTAACTCAATAGGTTTAATCGCTGGTCTACAACCATATCTACGGGCTCATAAATAACAGTTTCACCGGTCTGGCTCACAGCAATGATCATGGATAATTCTTTTTTTATCGCCACCATTTTTTCCAGCACTGCTGGTACGTCAAAACCTTTTTCAAAATCAGCTTCGGAATACATTAGCTCCACACCTTTACCGTCGTAACCGCCTTTTGCCAGTTTGTGCACTGCCGGTAAAAAACTTTTGTGTTTAAAAAGATCTGCTTTGGAATTTGTAATAACAAAATCACCTGAAGGAACCTCTATGGCTCTGTAAAATTCCTTTTGTAAAATTTTACTTTTTATTATTCTTAATGCAGCCACATTCGGGAAAACTTTGATGCCTTCGTCTTCCAGTTTTTGCAGCGCAGCTTCATTTACATTTTCTATTTCTATTGTAACAACGTCCAGTGATTTTCCAAAATTATAAACATCATTATAATCGGTAATATTTCCTTTTGTAAAATGATGACACAAATGTGCTGAAGGGCAGGTAGTATCATTTTCCAAGACGTGGGTTTCAACAGGGTAGTTTGCCGCCGCCTGTAATAACATTCTGCCCAATTGTCCACCACCTAAAATTCCAGC
>JANXTN010000296.1 GCA_025352435.1 Ferruginibacter sp.
AAATTTACGTAAAAAAACAGAATAAGAGTAGTTATACATTTATTTCTACGTAAGGGAATTACTGAGCCTATAACTTCAATTTCAGGTGTGCAGTAATAAAATAGAGATATGAAAAGAAGAGTTTTTAATTGATAGTAAGAAGGTGTCTTATTTATATTTTAATATTTCAATTTGTAATGATCGTATGGCAGGCTTCACCTAGTAGTAAATTAGACGCTGATAAACCTTTTATAAAAACATGTGTTTTAAAGAAATTAAATGAGCTGCTTTGCTTTTAATTGTAAATATTTATTTATTGTAAATATGGTTAAGTTCTGAGGAGCGCTCAAAATAGATAGTATGCCGTACTTTAGTAGTTCTTTTACGACCAGGCGCTTTTCAAAGGCTAATTTCTCTGCAATTGTTTTTACATAAATGTCTTGAATAGTTTCTGCCCGGGAGACAGAAAGTTTGGCAAGTTCTGTATTTTCAAAAAATACCACTAACAGCAAATGGTGCTTAGCTATAGAACGTAAGTAACCCAATTGCCTCTGCAGCCCATTTAACGATTCAAAATTTGTAAAGAGAATGAGCAAACTTCTTTGTTTTATTTTGTTTCTGATCTGCGTGTAAAGCATTTCGTAATCACTTTCTAAAAAAGCGGTATTTTCTTTATACAAAACCTGCATTATCTTTTCTCTTTGAATAAGCTTTCGGTCGGCAGCAATTATGCTTCCCATTTTATTGGAAAAACTAAGCATACCAATTCTATCTTGTTTTTGAAGACAAATATTTGTAAGCGCAAGGGTAGCATTTATAGCATAATCCAGGAGACTAAGTCCATAAAAAGGCATTTTCATTAACCTTCCTTTATCTATTATGCAGTAAACCTGCTGCGATTTTTCATCTGTATAATTATTCACCATCAACGTACCTTTTCGTGCGGTTGCTTTCCAGTTGATGGTTCTAATATCATCGCCGCCTACATAGTCTTTTATTTGTTCAAACTCCATACTCTGCCCTATTTTCCGCAAGCGTTTATTGCCCTGCTCATTTATTGTAGAATGAGCCATAAGTCGGTACTTTCCAACATTTATAAATGATGGATACACTTTTACACTTTCACGAGCTTGTGTGGTTTCTCGTTTTTGGACAAAACGCAATTGAGATTGAAAGAAAATAATAATATTACCAAATTCATAGTTGCCACGCTCAGCAGGTGTGATCGTATATTTTATTTCTAAAGTTTTTTGTGGGGCTATTTTTTTTCTGATGAAGAAATTCCTTTCCTGCATTTGCAAAGGCACTTCATCAATAACCTGCACATCTAGCGTAAAGGGCATTTGATTGGTTATAGCAATACTGACATTGTTCACTTCACCATTGCTTAGTCTGTCAGCAACTCTTCTTTTCGCAAAAGGGGCTTTAAAAACCACAAATAAAAATATATAATCAACCAAAAATAAAAGACAGAAAACTAGAAAAATAATATTTACTAGCGCATAAAAACCAGAAAAGAAATAACAAAAAATGTATGCCACCACACAAGCACCCATCACCACATAAAAACGTTGTGTAACAAACAAATCACCAATATATTTTTTCCCTGCGCTCATCTATCTTGGAATTTCAATTCCCTGTATAATATTGTCAACAAGATCATCAGTAGAAATGCCTTCCATTTCTTTTTCCGGTGTCAGCATTATGCGGTGGCATAGTACATGCGGTGCCATTTTTTGTATATCCTCCGGTATTACAAAGTCCCGTCCGCTTAGTGCTGCAGTTGCCTTAGCCGATTTTAATATTGCTAAGGATGCTCTTGTAGATGCTCCTAAATAAAGAGAAGAATTGCTGCGGGTCTCATGCACTATGGTAGCGATGTATTCAATTAATTTGGCATCAATATTTATGTTTTGAACTACTTCTCTATATTTTGCAACTTCACTTGCCGTGAGAATTTTATTAGCTACCTGCAATAACTGGTTTTGGGTTTTTCCTTGTTGCTGCGTAAGTATCAGCACTTCTTCTGCAAGTGTTGGGTACCCAATATTTATTTTAAATAAAAACCTGTCTAATTGTGCCTCAGGTAATCTGTAAGTTCCCTCCTGCTCTATTGGATTTTGTGTTGCCAAAACTATAAATGGATACTGCATTCCATGTGTCGTTCCATCTACAGTTACCTGCCGCTCTTCCATCACTTCAAACAGTGCCGACTGGGTTTTTGCGGGAGATCGGTTGATCTCGTCTATCAAAACTATGTTGCTGAATATAGGTCCGGGTTTAAAATAAAAAACCCCTTCCTTCGGATTAAAAACCGATGTACCTACCACATCTCCGGGCATCAAATCAGGCGTGAATTGCAGACGGGAAAAATTTACGTCTATAATTCGAGCCAGTAGTTTTGAGGCTAATGTTTTTGCAACGCCGGGAACACCCTCAAGCAATAAATGCCCGTCACACAAAAGTCCCGTTAATAATAAATCTACCACCTGCTCCTGCCCTACTATTACTTTAGCAATTTCTGCTCGTATATCCTGCAGCTTTCGGTTAAGCTCAGTAACCAGGCTGCTTTCCTGAAAAAAAATATCTTCCATTACTATTAAATTTTAAAAAACTTCTCGGTTAACTCATTTAGTTTAAGCAATTGTTCGTCGGTTACCTTTACAACTTTTTGGATCCTTTTTACGTGAACGACTAATTCATTTATCACTTCTGGCTGTACGCCACTTTTTCTGCTTAACAACTCTGCATAGCCTTCATCATTTACATTTCCTGCAATAAATAATTTGGTACGAACGTGTTCATTAAAGTAGGTAATTATTTTTTCCGCAATTATTTTATTGTCCTTTTTATTTAAGTATAAGCCAGCAATTGCTTCTGCAAAAGCAATGCTGCTATTCTCGGGCTTTTTTAATAAAGGCACTATGCGCTGTCTCCGTTTGCTATTAAAAAAGATATATAACAAGAGCAGACCAGCTGCTATAAAAAATGCCTTTGCCAGTGGTGGGTATTTCATCAAGGTACCAATGGTGGAAGAGGCGTCGTTATTGCCCCGTGCATAATTCTTATTGCTGTAATAATTATCCCAATAAATTTTGTCAGGATTAGAAGGCATCATCTGCAACATTTCCTGGAGATATAAATAATTATTTTTAGTAAGTAAAAAATAATTGCTTAAAGCTCTAGGTTCATTGTGAAAATAAATTCTGCCTTTGCCCCACATGAAAACAAAAAAGTTTGCTTTACTTTCTTCATTGTAACCAATTATCCTTGCGTAAGACCCATTAATTTCTGAAAAATAATTCTTAAAAGGGAGATAATAGTAGCTGTATGTTTGGTTGTATAAAGCAAGGTGATCATTATACCGGACTGTTGTGTTTTTAAAAGAAGTGAAACTGTTGTAAGAACTTAATGTTTGCTTGTTTTGTTTGCAGTATAACCTTTTAAGTAATAACGTATCAAAATATGCAGCACATATAAAAGCAGTATTTCCTTTGTAAATAAATCTCATTAGAGATTCAGCATCTCTTTCTGTAAAATAATAATTCTTGCTTATGTTTATGTAAAGAGAGGCTGTATCTGAGTCCCAACCATAATTATCGGCAAAGGACTGTTTGTTAATTTCAATGTTGTTTTCAGGGTACATTTTTTTTAGAATGCTGTAACCAACAGATGTCCCAAAGGGTCTGGAATCTTTATAGGAAAAGCTTTCCCTCAGATCCGGCTTTTTTTTATAGTTGTTTATACATGCGTTTAAACCACACAGTAGCACTAACAAGGCGACATAAAAAATGCTTTTTATCAATCTATATTTTATTTAAAAAAGCGTTGAATTTTTTTTCAATTAAATCAAAAATATGTTTTTGAACTTTCACATTCCCGTACCACACATAGTCATAATAATGCGCAAGAGATGTGAAATCTTTCCTTTTAGCCAGAGGTAATTCTAAAACATAAACACTGTTTGTTTTATCTACTGCATACTTTATCAATTCCTTTTCATTGAGCTTTTGCAAAGTTTTTAAAAATAAAAACCGCATTGCATGCCGCCAATCACCATTTTGATAAGCCTTGCGCAGTAGATTATCAAAATCATCTTTGATACTGATGTTTTCCTGTTCAGTCAATACATTTATCGAACGCTTATTCTTTTGTCTCTCAAAGACAGCTTCACTCAGCAAAAATTTATAGACAAAGAACAACACAATCGAAATAGCTATGAGCCACATGAAGACTTGTAAAATCGCCGAGTTCAACAAATTACTCAGGTATGAGTTCTCGCCACTTCGTTTAATTACAATTTTTGACTGCGTATCTTCTTCTTTGTTTTGCGCAAGCAAAAAACTATCAATACCTATAATCCAGTTGTATTCTTTTTTTAATCTAAAGGCTGAAACGGTATCTTTTTGAATGGAAAGTTCGTTAAATGTTATTGTTGTATCTCCAAGCACATTTTTTGCAAAGCCGCTTTCATCGGGTTGCGGCGAAGCCATACCATTATTTTGGGCGGAAGAGCTTATTGTGATTCCCAATAAAAAAAATAGCGGAATTAATTTATGCATCATTGATTTGCAGCCGAGATACGATGCCGTCTTTTTTTATAAAAAATCCTTTTCTGTTCAAGATGATTGGCCATGCAATAAAATACCATGTTATAAGAAGAAATGATAAGCCCAAAACTAAAACACCGAGCCAAGCGGGCATTCCGCTGGGCGCCCTGTCATAGGTTTCGCTCATTAAATGGGTAATATAACTTTCCAGATAAGCCGCCGCAATAAAAAAAGGTATCAAGCAGATCAAAATTTTTGCAGCATCTTTTGCATTTCTTTTAAATGATTCCATGCGAGTATATGTACCCGGGAAAAGAATTCCATTTGCCAATACAAAGCCCGCCGCTCCTGCAATAATGATAGATGATATTTCTATAGTGCCATGAATCCAAATCACAAGAATCGATTGAATTCCCAAGCCATTTGCAAAAAAGAAATATTGGAAACTTCCAAGCATTACACCATTGTTCCAGAGTAAATAAAAGGTAAGAAGCCCACCCGTAAAACCTCCCATAAAGGTGATGAAGGCAACTTTAATATTGTTAAATGCAATTCGCACAAACATGTTAAAAGGGTTCTCATCTTTATATACACCAAATGGATCGCCTTTAGCTATATTATCTTCCGTCATCCTCACATAATTGTCTCCTAATATTCCACGTATGAACTCAGGATCTTGCCTTGAAGCAAATACCCCAAGTGCAACAAACAACATAAAAATTAATGCGGTAAAAAGAAAAGTACGGTGATGCTTTTTTATAATAAGAGGCAATTCATATTTCCAAAATGTAAAAATTCTTGAATATTTTTCTTTCTTATTTCGATAAATATTTTGATAAACATTTGCAGAGAGACCATTGATCCACTTTGTAGCCTTGCTTTTTGGGTAAAAGGTTTTAGCATAAGCAAGGTCATCCATCAATGTAATAAAACGTTCGGAAGCTTCGTCAGGATCGTCTGGATCTTCCTCCTGGTAAGCTTTCCACTTATCTGCATTCTTCTTAATAAACATAGCCTCCCTCATAAAAAATCCTGCTTAATTAATATTGATAATTACTTTTACAATTTCCTTCATTTTTAATGAATAAAAAAAATATCCTTTTTTGAAAAAGTATTGCAGGCCGTAAATTGCAGAATAATGCCAACCGTTCAGATTAATACCGCCTTCAATGTAGGTCTCGATTTTGAAATAGCTCCATTTCATAAACGACTTATGGCATATTTATTTGATTTTGCGTTGCTTGGCCTTTATCTATTAAGTATGAAATATCTCATGTATGAAATATTTTATCTTAACAGTGAAAAAAGTACCGGCATTGATATTCTGCTTATATCGCTCCCCATGCTTTTCTATTCTTTAATCTCAGAAAACTTACTAAATGGCCAAACGATAGGAAAGAAATTAATGCAAATTAGAGTGATAAGCTTGGAAGGGGGCGAACCAACATTTGGGCAGTTTATTTTACGATGGATTACGAAATTTTTTGAATGGCCCTTTTTATTTGGATACATCTATGCCTCTTCCGTGGCTCTTATTTTTTATGCTATATATACAGGTTTTTTTGGTGTAGCAGTTGTGATGGCAATTTTAATTACCAAAAAAAGTCAGCGCCTGGGCGACCTCGCTGCCGGTACAGTAGTGGTAGATGCAAAGACATCTATGTCAATAAACGATACCATTTTCATTGCAGTAAACAACGACAATTACAAACCTATTTTCCCTGAGGTAATGCGGCTTTCTGATAATGATATTAATACTATTAAAACGGTTCTGATACAAGCCCGCAAAAACCATAATCATGATGTTTGCATGCGCATTGAATACAAAATAAAAGACGTGCTCAAAATAGAGTCACGCCTTTCATCAATAGATTTTCTTGAAAAATTATTAGAAGATTATAATTATCTGGCCACAAAAGAATAAAGAAAATATTCTTTTATTATACGTCAAGCATTCGTAATTGAACATTTGTAATTCCTCAATATGCCCTTGCAAACAAAACCCGTTCCTTGCTAGGCTTTCCGCTGAAAATACAAACACCTTCTTCTTGTCTGTTATCCAAAGGAATACACCTGATGGTAGCTTTGGTTTGTTCTTTTATTTTCTCTTCAGTTTCTTCAGTACCATCCCAATGCGCCGAAATAAATCCACCCTTTTCATCCAACAATTTCACCATTTCATCAAATGTATCTGCTTCAGTAATATTTTCATTTCTAAAAGTAAGTGCACGGTCATAAATATTTTGTTGAATCTCATTTAGCAGATTTTTAAGATAGTCAGCAATTCCATTTAGCGAAATTGTTTGCTTTTCTTTTGTATCTCTGCGGGCAACTTCCACCACGTTATTTTCTAAATCACGCATACCAAGTGCTACACGAATTGGCACGCCCTTTAATTCATATTCTGCAAATTTCCAACCCGGTCTTGCATTATCGCTGTCATCGTATTTTACTCTAATACCCATGGTTTTTAAAGCACTCATCATGGCATGGCCTTTTTCGTCAATCACCGGTTTGCTTTCATCCCCTTTGTAAATAGGAATGATAACTACTTGCAAGGGTGCAATTCTTGGCGGCATAACCAAGCCTTGGTCATCGCTATGCGCCATTATTAATGCACCAATTAATCTTGTAGAAACGCCCCAACTTGTTGCCCAGACATATTCAAGTTTGTTGTTTTTATCACTAAATTTCACATCAAAAGCTTTTGCAAAATTTTGCCCCAGAAAATGCGATGTACCCGCTTGTAAAGCTTTACCATCCTGCATCAATGCTTCTATGCAATAAGTATCTTCTGCTCCTGCAAAACGCTCGCTTGCAGATTTTACTCCCTTAATAACCGGCACTGCCATGTATTCCTCAACAAAATCTGCATATACATTTACCATTTTTACTGTTTCTTCAATTGCCTCTTCTTTTGTAGCATGTGCAGTATGTCCTTCCTGCCATAAAAACTCTGCGGTGCGCAAAAACAACCTTGTACGCATTTCCCAACGCACCACATTTGCCCATTGGTTAATAAGCAATGGCAAGTCTCTGTAAGATTGTATCCAGCCTTTATATGTGTTCCAAATAATGGCTTCACTCGTTGGGCGAACTACCAGTTCTTCGTCCAATTTTGCTTCCGGGTCTACAATTAATTTCCCTTTATTATTTGGGTCAGCCTTTAATCTATAATGCGTTACTACAGCACATTCCTTTGCAAAGCCTTCTGCATTCGTTTCTTCCGCCTCAAATAAACTTTTGGGTACAAATAATGGAAAGTATGCATTTACATGTCCTGTTTCCTTAAACATTTTATCTAATTGGTCACGCATGTTCTCCCACAATGCATAGCCGTAAGGCTTTATAACCATGCAACCACGCACCGCAGAGTGATCTGCCAGTTGGCTTTTTACTACCAGATCATTGTACCATTCTGAATAATTATCGGCTCTTTTTGTAAGTTCTTTGCTCATATTAGTTCTTGTATCTAGATTATTATTTATTTTTTTATTAGCCCGGCAAAGAGGCAGCAATGTTGATCTTCGGTGGCGTCGCACATTTCATCTTCACCTAAATAATTAGCTTTAGTAGCGCACTTTGAAACGCAGCGAAGATAAGAATTGATAACAGAAAATATTTTACTTTAAAGAGCCCCGATTACTGCAGAGTTATTGAACATTTTAGTTCCATATCTCTATACTCTTAACCAACTACTCAATACTATTTCCTAAATTGCCGCACATAAAAACTACTAATGGATATTCAGTTTAATAAAAATGAAGACGAGCAAAAACTTGCTTGGGGAACAGTAAAAAAACAACTGGAAAAAATACATGAAGGCGGCGGTAAAAAAGCAATAGAAAAACAAAAAGAGAAAAATAAACTCGTTGCACGTGAGCGCATTGCTTACCTATGCGATGCTGATAAACCATTTATAGAAATCGGCGCATTTGCCGGCTTTGGTATGTATGAAGAGTATGGTGGTTGCCCTGCAGGCGGCACAGTAAGCGGTGTTGGTTATGTAAGCGGCAGGCAATGTGTAATTGTTGCAAATGATCAGACTGTAAAGGCGGGTGCTTGGTTCCCTATCACCGGTAAGAAGAATTTACGCATGCAAGAGATTGCTATGGAAAATCATTTACCTGTTATTTATATTGTAGATAGTGCAGGTGTTTTTCTCCCGATGCAAGATGAGATCTTTCCTGATAAAGAGCATTTCGGAAGGATATTTCGCAACAATGCGAAGATGAGTGCGATGGGTATTACACAAATTGCTGCAGTTACAGGAGCATGTGTTGCCGGTGGCGCATACCTACCTATTATGAGTGATGAAACGCTGATGGTGGAAGGTGCAGGTTCTATTTTTCTAGCAGGACCATATTTAGTGAAAGCTGCTATTGGGGAAGATGCAGATGCTGAAACCCTTGGCGGTGCAGCAACACACAACGAACTAAGCGGCATTGCTGATTATAAATTTAAAACTGAGGAGGAGTGTCTGGATAGAGTAAAAAGAATCATCAGCAAATTGGGCAAACCAAAATCTGCCGGGTTTGATAGAATTGCGAGTGTTGCACCTTCTAAAAATCCTACTGACATTTATGGGATTATTGCGGCAGACAATAGTAAACCGTATGATGTCTTAGATATAATCAACAGCATTGTAGATGCAGACAGTTTTGATGAATACAAACAGGATTATGGAAAAACAATCGTGTGCGGATATGCCCGTGTAGATGGTTGGGCTATTGGCATCGTCGCTAATCAACGCCTTATTGTAAAAAGCAAAAAAGGCGAAATGCAATTGGGAGGTGTAATTTATAATGACAGTGCCGATAAAGCAGCACGGTTCATTATGAATTGCAATCAGAAAAAAATACCATTGGTTTTTTTACAGGATGTTACCGGCTTTATGGTAGGTAGCAGAAGTGAACATAGTGGCATTATAAAAGATGGTGCAAAATTGGTTAATGCAGTAGCAAATTCAGTGGTACCTAAAATTACTATTATTACCGGAAACTCTTATGGCGCGGGCAATTACGCCATGTGTGGTAAAGCTTATGATCCGAGATTTATTTATGCATGGCCAGGTGCAAAGATAGCAGTAATGGGTGGCGAACAGGCTGCAAAAACCATGTTGCAAATACAGGTTGCAGGCATGAAGGCTAAAGGACAGGAAGTATCAGCAGAAGATGAAAAAATTATTCTAGATAAAATAATTGATAAATATTTATCACAAACAAAGGCTCAATATGCTGCATCAAGATTGTGGGTAGATGCAATTATTGACCCCGCTGATACAAGAAAAATTATCAGCGAGGGAATTGCGGCTGCAGATCATAATCCAGATATTGCAGAATTTAAAGTAGGCGTTTTTCAAGTGTAAGGTTTGAACCACAAAGTCGCAAAGGAGTAAGAAGAAACACAAAAGTTCTTTAAGAAGAAAGAAAATTCAAACTATAATAACTATAATTTGTCTTTGTGTTACTTTTTTTACTTTTCTGTCTTGGTGGTTCAATTAAATGATATGAGCAAAATAACTTTATATACTGATGGTGCGGCACGTGGAAACCCCGGCCCGGGTGGTTATGGAGTTGTTCTAATGTATGGCAATCATAAAAAAGAATTATCCAAAGGGTTTAAACATACTACCAATAACCGTATGGAATTGTGGGCAATTATTGCAGGGTTAGAAAGTATAACAAACAGAGAAATTCCAGTAACTATTTATTCTGATAGTCAATATGTGGTGAACAGTATTAACAAAGGCTGGCTCCATACATGGATGAAAACAAATTTTAAAGGTGGTAAAAAGAATAGTGACCTATGGAAAAAATACCATGCTTTAGCAAAGGATTTCACCATTAATATTGTTTGGGTAAAGGGACATGCCGACAATGAATTTAACAACCGCTGCGATGAACTTGCAACTGCTGCTGCAGATGGTAAAAATCTGGAAGTAGATGTTGAATATGAAAGAGAACATTTAGTTGCTAAGAAACTATTGTAATGGCTCTTCGCTTAAATAAAAGTTGACAAAAAATTTACCGGTGAAAGGCTGAGGCATGGGAAGTAGTACCCCACAGAAATGAACGTAGTGAATGACGAGGAGTGCTACGGACAGCCCTATAAAATCCCTAATTAATATTTTCTGCTCACAGCCCCAAATCAAAATACTAATATGGCACATCATAATGATACAGGAAAAACAGGTGAAACCCTTGCTATTATTTGGTTTGAAGAAAAGGGTTATACAATTCTACACAAAAACTGGCGGCATAAAAACCTGGAAGTTGATATCATTGCAACAAAAAATAACATACTTCATTTTATAGAGGTGAAAGCTGTAACTACTTTAAAATATGGACATCCGGAAGATAAAGTCAGTGAAAAGAAAATCAGGAATCTGATAAATGCATCGGAAGGATATTTATTTCAAAACCCGCAGTGGCAAAGAATACAGTTTGATGTTTTCTCTGTAACGATGATAAAAAATACTGCAATTAAATATTTCTTAATTGAAGATGTTTATTTGTGAGCCAAGTATTTATTAGTTAATGTGGAGCATTGAGATAACTAAAAAATCAATTACAAATTCTGGGTTGAGTTACTAACGATTTTCAAGTCTTCTACTCTGCTCATTAACTTTTCTACCATTTTATAAGTGGCTGGGCAATAATCAATATTTTGCTTGTGTACATGTGCATAGTCTTCAAATTTTTTCTTTTTTAGGTGAGGGAAGCCTGCACAGTCATCTGGGCGAACAGCATAAATACTGCACATATTTGTATTTAAATTTAAAAACTGACAGGGCTGTGTAACATTGACCCAGTCTCCGTTTCGCTCTTTTTTTAACCATTGCTTTTTAAAGGAATCCACTGTTTGTCCAAAATGATTTGAGATCCTTTTTAAATCTTTTTCTGTAAAAGTAGGCGTCATTACTTTGCAACAATTTGCGCATGTGAGGCAATCTACTTCCTGCCATACTTCTGCATCTATAATAGGGGTTATTTTATCAACTCCTAATGGTGGATTCTTTTCCATTTTATTTATGAATCTTCTGAAAAAACTTCTATTTATTAAAAGTTTTTTTTTGAAGATTCGAAGATTTACAGGGAACATAAGTAGACTTGAATAAAATTAAAGGTGTAACGAAAATAATGTTTAATTAAATTGTATAATCAACGATGTAGAAAAATATTTCAATATGTGGGAATCATTCAAAAAAGGATACAAGGCATGGTTGCAACTGGAGAAATCCTTGTCGGACAATTCTGTACAGGCTTATTTGCGAGATGTAAAACACCTCACAGATTATTTAGCATTATCAAATACTCAAGAAAAAATTACTGACATAACATTAAAAGATCTTGAAAAATTTACAAAGCATATAAATGAACTGGGAATGACGCATGCCTCGCAGGCGAGAATTATATCAGGCATAAAAAGTTTTTTTAAATATTGTTTAATAGAAGAAATTGTTACGACAGATCCTGCGACACTTTTAGAAGCACCAAAAAATATCAGAAAGCTTCCGGATACGCTTGCATTTGAAGAAATAGAAAATATTATTTCAGCAATAGACCTTAGCAAACCTGAAGGGGAAAGAAATAAGGCCATCTTTGAAACTCTTTATAGTTGCGGATTACGTGTAAGTGAGTTGGTAAACTTAAAAATTAGCAATCTGTACATGAATGCGGGTTATATAAAAGTTACCGGTAAGGGTGATAAAGAAAGGCTTGTGCCAATTGGAGCAGATGCGGTAAAATTTATAGGCATTTATAAAAATACCATCAGGAATAAAATTGGTATTAAACCTGGACAAGAGGATACTCTTTTTTTAAACAGAAGAGGTTCAAAATTATCAAGAGTAATGATATTTTTGATGCTGAAAGAACTTTCGAAAAAAGCAGGCATCACAAAAAATATTTCTCCTCATACATTTAGGCATTCATTTGCAACACACTTGGTAGAAGGCGGTGCAGACTTACGTGCTGTGCAGGAAATGCTGGGACATGAAAGTATAACAACCACAGAAATATACACGCATTTAGATCGAGAATTTTTAAGAACAACATTACAGCAGTTTCATCCTGCCTTTAATAAAAAGTCAATTTGATTTTGGCGCAATGGAAGGGTCTAAAAAAACATTTTCATCAAGAGATTTTGTTACAATTTTGCGCCGATAGTCCTTAAAAATACTTTGCCACTTTAAGTTTAATACTCCAAATATGCCTTCTTTGATTATCCCTTTATTCATTTTACTTGCACCAAGTTTTCTATCTTTAAAAGTGATGGGTACTTCTTCTATTTTGAATCCCAATTTCCATGCAGCAAATTTCATTTCTATTTGAAATGCATAGCCAACAAACGTTATAGCATCTAAATTGATTGTGCTTAAAACATTTGCCTTGTAACAGACAAACCCCGCAGTGGGATCTTTTATCGGCATAAAAGTTATGATACGAGTATAAAGCGAAGCACCCTTTGAAAGCGCTATCCTATCCACAGGCCAGTTTTCCACTTTACCGTTTTTAATGTATCGAGAGCCTATAGCGACGTCCGCGCCGTTTACAGCAGCTCGGTAAAGAACTTCTAAATCCAAAGGATTATGAGAAAAATCAGCATCCATTTCAAAAACATATTGACACCCTTTTTTCAATGCCCACTTAAATCCATGAATATATGCTGTACCTAAACCAAGTTTTCCTTTTCTCTCTTCTATAAATAATCGACCTGCAAATTGAACCATTAAGTTTTTTACAATATCTGCTGTACCATCCGGTGAGCCATCATCAACAATAAGTATATGAAAATCACTTTGAAGATTCATTACTGCAACAATGATGGCTTCAATGTTTTCACGTTCATTGTAAGTCGGTATAATTACTATTTTATTCAAAAAGTTGAGAGATATTTTATAGTCAAAAATAATTTATAAAAATAAAAACGGCATCTTAAATTTTAGAAAATTTATTTCTTTAACAGAGTTCTGTTGAAAATTTCAGTAAGCTTCTTCTTTGTATGCATCGGAAATTCTCCTTTCATCATCCAATCATAATACTGTGGCTCTTTTTTAAGCACATCTGCCACGGGCATCCCTTTGTATTTCCCAAAGTTGAAAACTTCATTTCCATTTGCATCGAAACTGAATCTGCGTGCATAATCCACAATTTTATCTTCACCAATAACGTCTAATACTGAATCTACTGTTGTGCCTAGTTTCTCGTATTTTTTTAACTGTGCTTCCAAAACTTCTATAGTTGCATTAATATCAACTTCAGCACTATGTGCATCAACCAATTCTTTTTCGCAATAAAACAAGTAAGCGGCAGCAAGCGTGCGTGGTTGCATGGTATAAAAAATATGCTGGACATCTATCATCCTTCTATCGCTTAAATCGACATCTACACCTGCCCTTAAAAATTCTTCCATCAACATAGGTATATCAAATCTATTGCTGTTATAACCTCCAAGATCACAGTTTTCTAAAAACTGTTTTATCTCGTTGCTCATTTGTTTAAAAGTAGGTGCATCTTTTACCATTTCATCTATAATGCCATGTATGTCGCTGGTTACTTGCGGTATAGGCATTTGCGGATTAATCAATCTCCGTTTAGTAATACGTGTGCCATCGGGCATGATTTTTACAATCGCTAGTTCTACAATTCTGTCATTGCTAAGATTCACGCCTGTAGTTTCAAGATCTATAAAGGCAATGGGCCTTGTAAGTTGCAGCATAGTTATGGGTTAAAATAAGAAATTTAATTCTTTTGCAATATACATCTTTGAATAAAAGATAAGCATATGCTAATAATAAATGATGATTAAATCCGTTTAAAGGAATAAATTATATTTGCATTTTCTAAATAACTTTTATGAAAAAAATTGTTTTTCTATTTGCTGTCATATTTGCTTTAGCCGTATTTGTGACAAGCTGTGGCAGCAGCCGTAAGGTTGGATGTCCAAACAGTCAGGGAATTATTCATTAAAAAATAAATATGAACTGGAGAGAATTTACAAATGAAGAAGGGTTGGAAGACATAAAAACACGTTCTAACGGAAAACCTCAGGTGATTTTTAAACATAGTACTAGGTGCTCCATCAGCAGCATGGCAAAGAGCAGGTTAGAAAGAGCATCTGCACCTGATGGGATTGAATTTAACTACCTTGACTTAATTGCGCACCGAAACGTATCTGCAAAGATTGCTGAGGTATTTGATGTAGAACATGCATCGCCACAGATCTTGATTATTAAAGATGGTGCGTGTATATACGATGAAAGTCACAACGCCATTAATATGGATGAAATTGTAGAGGCAGTGGGATAACAAAATACTTTACAATATCTATAGTATTTTAATAATAAAGTCTTTGATTTTAAATTGAATTGTAGATTTCATAATAATTGAATTATTGGTAATTAAAAACAAAAGCTGCACATAAAATAGTGCACATAAAATAGTGCAGCTTTTTTTACTCTATCTAAAGGATTTTTATGGCTTCTTCTTCATGTTGTCAGCACCTTCTTTCATTTTTGTACCGGCACGGTCTAACAATTTAGCAGCGCCCTCTTTTAAGTTTACAGCACCTTGCTTTAACTGATCGGCACCTTGTTG
>JANXTN010000330.1 GCA_025352435.1 Ferruginibacter sp.
ATTTTCAAATAATCAAAGCTTTCGGGTGAAGGGCTGTAGATGTAACACATTGCTGCATTTGCTTACGCCTGCTCATACGTAAGCTGTAATTTTTAAACAGCTTTTTTTGAAACTTATTTGTTTTCATTTATTAATAATCACCATTTTACCAAATATTTTGTTTGGGCAAAAGCACGATACTTTAAGTAATGTAAAAGTATTGGCTAAAAAGAATTCAAATGTTATAGCCAATCCTACTCCCGTTCAAATATTAAACACTGTTGATGCTTCAAAAACGAATAGCCTTTCTGTAGCTGATGCATTAAAATATTTTGCGGGTGTTTCAGTGAAAGATTTTGGAGGTATTGGTGGGTTAAAGACAGTATCAGTGAGAAGCCTGGGCGCTAACCATACGGGTATTTTATTTGATGGTATTGCATTAGGAAATGCGCAGGCCGGGCTTATTGATCTTGGAAAATTTTCGTTAGATAATATATATCAAATCGAATTATACAACAGCGGTCCGTCCGATATACTGTCCACAGCAAAAGCATACTCTTATGCATCTGTATTGTTTTTAAAAACTTCTACAGCGTCAGAAAAACAGGATTCAATAAACAGTCTCAATCTTAAACTCCAAGGCGGGTCTTTTGGCTACTTCTCTCCTTCTCTTTCAATTTATAAACAATTTAAAAAGCGGCTTTCCCTTTCTATAAATGCGCAACATCAGAAAGCTAATTCCGAATACCCATACATTTCTTACGAGAACAATTATAGTCGTGTAAAGCGTACCAATTCAGATATAAAAGGATATAGAATAGAATCAGATGCTGCTTTTCAGCCAAATGCAAAAAATAGAATTTCATTAAAAACATTTTTATATCAATCAGAAAGAGGCTTACCGGGTGCTATTGTGTATTACAATACTATCAGCAACCAACGGTTGAATGAAAGAGAAATGTTTGTACAGGGGGTATGGAAAAGCACCATCTCTACAAAAAGCGACTTGTTGTTCAGTACTAAATATGAGCAGAATAAAAGCTATTATCTTGATCCATCGTATCCAAACAATGTAGGTAAACTGGAAAATGAATTTCATCAAAAAGAAATATATGTATCGGGTGTTTACAGCCTCAAGTTTGATGATAATTTAAAAATGAGTTTTGCTACAGATGCTTTTAAAAATACCTTGGTGCGGACTGATATATTTGCCGATAAATTTGCAACACCTAAAAGAAATTCATGGCTTAATAACATTGCTTTTCAATGGAAAAAAAAGCAATTTGAATTTTCAGGAAATCTGCTTTATTCTATAATAAATGAAAAAGTAAAAATTGGAGAATCGGCAAATAATTTTCATAAATTTTCTGATGGAATTGCGTTAAGCATACTACCTTTTTACAGCATTCCTTTTCGCACGAGAATATTTTATAAACATATCTTTAGGGCGCCTACTTTTAATGATTTGTATTACACAAACGTTGGGAATACCAAACTTCGTCCGGAGTTTGCTGATCAATACAATCTTGGATTCACTTACGAAAAACAGCAGTTAGGTATTTTAAAACAATGGTCAGTTACTTCAGATGCTTATTACAATCTTGTAAACGATAAAATATTGACTGCGCCAAGACAAAATCTTTTTCAATGGTCTGTTCAAAATATTGGTAGAGTAAAAATAAAAGGTGTTGATGTTGCCCTGCACGGCAGCTTAAGAGAATGGAAAAACTTTCAGTTTAATGCAAACGCTACATATACTTTTCAGGATGCAAAAGATGTAGCAGACCCTTACTCCACTTTGTATAATTCACAATTATCTTATACGCCAAAACACAGCGGTAGTGGCTCCTTCAATGTTCACTATAAACAATTTCAAATAAATTATAATCTTTTATTTTCTTCTAAACGATATAAGTCAGGCGACCAGATATCTGAAAATTTGTTGCAGTCATTTACAACAAATGACATTTCAGTTTCCTATTCTAAGAAAGCAAATAAAAATGTTTTCAAATTAATTTTTGAAGCGAATAATATTTTTGATACGCAATACGAAATCGTAAAATATTACCCTATGCCTCTTTCAAGTTACAGAATCACTTTTAATATTTCTCTTAAACAAAATAAAAATCTATCCAATGAATTTTAAAAAATCGAGTGTTGTTTTACTTCTTTTAGTTATTGGTTTTGCAAGCTGTAAAAAAACAGATACTTCCACTCCTGTTGCACCGGTATTATCTCCTGCAGTTGGTGAATACATACTAAGTGAGGGCAGTTTTGGTGGCAACAATACTAAGCTTGCCTTCTACACCAACAACACAGCAAATGTGAGTGGTGACTACTTTTTGCAGCAAAACCCGACGGCAACTGCAGGCTTGGGAGAGCTGGGTAACGATATAATAATTTACGGAAGTAAAATGTACATCGTTATGAATGGATCTGGTCGAGTAACTGTGTTAAATGCAGCAAATGCCACTTTCATAAAAAATATTTCTTTCCTAAATAATAATGCTAACAAACAACCCCGATATGCTGTAGCAGCAAAGGGCAAAGTATATGTTACTTCTTGGGATAACACGGTAAGCGTTATTGATACATCAGCTCTTGCAATTGTGAAATCCATTATTGTAGGCGCAAATCCTGAAGGAATCGCTGCCTCAGCAAATTATTTGTACGTGGCTAATTCAGGATCGTTTAATACCACGCCGGATTCTACGGTTTCTATAATTGATTTAAATACCGAAACGGAAATTCGAAAAATTAAAGTGGGGATTAATCCAAATAAAATAGAAATCAATCCGGCCGGAAATGTGTTTGTCAGCGCCTACGGGAATTTTTCAACTATTCCTGCATCCGTCTATGTTATTAATGGAGCAACAAATACTACAAGTATAAATTTGGGTAGCGGATTTGCTTATTCCAATATCAGAATATTTGGAGATATAGCTTACCTATACAATAATTATGGCGGGACAGGCACTGCAAAAGTTTATAATACTGCTTCCAACACCATTGTGAGAAATGAATTTATTACAGATGGGACAGCCGTTCAAATACCTTATGGAATAAATATTGATGAGCAAAATGGTGATGTATACATTGCTGATGCAGGTAATTTTACTACTTCAGGTAAGGTAATTTGTTATGGCAGTAATGGCGTGAAGAAATTTTCGTTTTCAACTGCTCCCGGAGTAAATCCAAATAAAATATTGTTTAAAAGGTGATAAATGTTTCTTATTATTGAAAATGCTCTGAAAAAATTCAGAGCATTTTATTTTTATATGAATCATTTTGAATTTTTACGGTATCAAATTTGATTAGAAAAAACAGTATTTTTCAACAACTAAACAAAACGACATGAACAACTTATTTAAAACATTAATTGCAGGTTATGGTGCAAAAAAATTAGGAGGGGGGTGTTTCTCAACTGTCCTCATTTTTATAATTATTTATTGGGCATTAGGCACTTGCAATAAACCAACAAATACAAATAACAATACTCAGCAAAGAACAGGTTATGTAAAGCCTCATATTCCTGTAAGTAAGAGTTAACCTATCTATTAAATTTTTTATTTTTTATAAGCCATGCTGCGGCCTGGTAAAATGATGTAGCCATCCTTACCAAACTATCATTTGTATTGGTAATGGTCGCTGCTCCTGTTTTAAAATCAGGGTTGTATTGATTCACTTTTCTCACAGGTGATTGAATTATTAATTCATTTCCTTTTATAAAACCCAGTCCCTGATAAGTACTTATAAATGCCTGTCGTTTTTCTTTAGGAGAATTTAATACGTCTTGCCCAAAGAATTTTGTAGTGTAGTTAAAGCTAAGCATTCCCAATACCGTAGGCGCAATATCAATTTGAGCAGTTAAATAATTTACCTGCATGGGTTGTATATTTTTCGGAGAAAATATGAGCATTGGAATATGGTAACCAGTTACAGGAAGTTGCACGTTACCTGCGCTGCCGGCGCAATGATCAGATACAATTATGAAAATAGTACTGTCATACCATGGCTTTGCAGATGCTTCTCTTAAAAATTTGTTTATGCAATAATCGGTGTATTTCACCGCCCCACTTCTTGATTGTGTACTCGACGGAATATCTATTCTGCCGTCGGGATAGGTAAACGGTCTGTGGTTAGAGACCGTCATGATGTGCGTAAAAAAAGGTTTTTGATTTTTGTAGTTTCTATCAAGCGTATTTATTGCAAGTGTAAATTCATCCTCATCTGCTACGCCCCAAATATTTTGATAATGGATCTCCGCAGGTTTTATGACGTTTCTGTCAATTACCTGATAGCCGTTTCCGCTAAAAAAAGCCTGCATATTGTCAAAGTAACTATAGCCCCCATAAATATACTGCGTCACATAACCTTTGCTTTTAAACACCGATCCAAGAGTAAACATATTCGCATTATCAGGTCGTTTAATAATGCTTTGTCCAGGCACCGGCGGAAGTGATAATGTCAATGCTTCAAGTCCTCTTACTGTTCTTGTACCCGATGCATAAAGGTTTGTAAAAAACATACTTTTATCTGCGAGGGAATCCAAAAATGGGGTTATGTTTTCTGTGCTTCCAAAATGTTGCATGTAGCTTCCACTCAAACTTTCCACACTTATTAAAACCACGTTCAGTTTATTTTCGGCTTTGCCGGAAATTATTTTCCTTTCAATATTATAAGGATCGGGGGACGTGAAAGTGCTGTTGCTGTCACTTAATTGTTTTCTTACAATATCGAATGCCTCAGCATCTGAAATAGTTTTATAAAATTTATAAAAATCCAGATCATTATTCTGAAAGGCTACCCCAAACTGATAAATACCATCTCCTGCTAGTTCGTTTGCAAATTCATTTTTACTGTAATGGTGCCACTTTTCCTGCACAATAAAATAAAAAAAAACGGGTAAAACTAATAACAGCAAAGCTTTTAAGGTTCTGTGTTGTATGCTTTCACAAAGCTTTGCCCAGGCAGCTATTTGTTTTCTAATAGAAAAAAGTATTGCAAACACAACAAGAAAAAGTACTATAAAAATTAAATATACCGGGTACGATTCTTTTATATTCCCAATAACCTCATTGGTGTAGATCAAATAGTCAACAGCGATAAAATTATATCTGGTAGAAAATTCTTCCCAAAAAAACCATTCACTCACTCCATTAAAAATGATGATCATGCTTGTAATCAACAGCATAATATTCATCAATACAATTCTGAATTTTATTCTTATTTCGGCCTTTACAAATGCCATCAAAATATATAATGCAAAACGAAAAATAATATAATAAAGTAAAATTTTAAAAACCTGTGCGTTAAATTCTTTCGGAATAATGTTGGTAAAAATCATTAAGCCAATTACAACAACGAATAAGGCAATTACAATAGGAATTATTTTCTTTTTGTAAATAAAATCGTTCTGTAACCACACATATAACACAAAAGGAAGTACGGCAAATAATCCAACAGCAATATCATATAAAATTCCAATAAAAAAGGAACCTGCATATTCCGCGAAATGCATGTGTGCATTGCTCCCTGACTGAATCATTAATGCCAGACGAAGCACGATATTAACGGCTAAAAACAGGAAAAACACAAATCCAACAGGATAAAATTTTTTATTAAAAAGATTCAACAACTTGTTTGTTTTAAAGAAATGATTTTTAATTAATCAGCAAGTTAATACATAGAAAGTATGTCTATTACATAATGTGTCTCATAAAAAAAGCCGGTTGCTTTTACAACCGACTTTTGCAAATATTTAGCTTCATTAGGCATTCAGCTTTTTTTCTTCCAACCATTTATCTCTACCCCAATTTTTTATTACGTGTTTTTCACTGTGGTAAGAAGATCTTACCAACGGACCACTCTCCACATAATCTAATCCAAGTTGGTAACCAATCTCCCTGTACTCCGCAAATTCATCCGGATGAATAAATCTTTCAACAGGTAAATGCTTTTTGGTTGGTTGTAAATATTGTCCAATTGTAACTACATCTACCCCACTGTTGTATAAATCTTTTAAGGTCTGAACAACTTCTTCTTTTGCTTCTCCTAAACCGAGCATGATGCCACTTTTTGTGCGCATTCCACCTTCTTTTAAAATTTTCAAGGTTTCCATACTCTGCCAGTATTTTGCCTGTATACGAACCTGCTTTGTAAGCCGCTCTGTTGTCTCAACATTATGACTCACAACATGGGGCGCAGCATCAATAATTCTTTGAATATTATGTTTCTCAGCTTTAAAATCAGGGATCAGTGTCTCCAGCGTTGTTTCAGGATTTAAAGCATACACTGCCTTTATGGTATTCTCCCATATGATACTACCACCGTCTTTTAATTCATCTCTATCAACAGAAGTAATTACAGCATGTTTAACTTTCATTAAATGAATTGCTTCGGCAACTCTTTGTGGTTCATCCCAATCCACGGCATCAGGTCTACCTGTGGCAACTGCACAAAATCCGCAGCTTCTAGTACAAATATTACCAAGGATCATAAAAGTAGCAGTCCCTGCACCCCAACATTCGCCCATGTTCGGACAGTTTCCGCTCTCACAAATAGTATGGAGTTTGTGCGTATCAACGAGATTTCTAACGTGTTTGTATTCTTCACCAATAGGTAATTTAACCCGCAGCCAGTTTGGTTTTTTTGTTCTTTGCTCTTCTGCTATAATAGTTGATTCCATATTCAGATTATAAAAACTTAATCACAAAGATACAGTTGATACTCTATTTTCTTTTACCGAAAATAAGCGCTACATATGCTGAAAAGAAAAACTTTTCGTGTTTGGTAAAGGCCATCTGAGGAATTGCTTTGCTGTAAATTTCTGCCACCAACCCTACTTCCAATGCACTAATCATTTCATTGTATTTCCCGTAATCAAACCGCAAACCTGCTTTTGCATAAGCACCCGGAGTAACCTTTAATTTATTGAAGCCGGTTCCAAAATTTGGCCCGCTGATGGGGTCTTGTGTTAAAAAGCGTGTACTGTCATCTGCAAGACCTTTAAAAATTTGTATGCCGGCACTATCATAACCCAATAAATATGGTCTTAGTAAACCAAGGCTTATTCCACCCCCAACATTTGCACTTATACTAACTCCATTTTTATTGCCTTTATTGCCAAGTAAATATTGCTGTTGCACACCCAATTTTACTGGATAGAAATAATTAATTTTTCCGTAAATAAAAGGGCCTGCATTGCTGCTTTGGCTGAATTGTTTTTCTTCTTTGGGATGTTTTCTTTCTGAAATATCAAGTTGGAAAAGCAGTGCTTTTCTTACAGATTGTGCCCGGCCTAATTCGAGAAAACCGCCGTAACCATCGGAGGTCAATTTAATGCCTCCCAAAAAATGCTTACTATATGTTATTATGCCTTCCTCTTCCTGTTTTGCAATGGCTGTCATTCTTACTTTACGAATTTCCTTCTTCTGTTCTTTTGCGCTTTTAGTTTTTTCCTGTGCAATAAGTTGTGTAGAAACAGAGAGTATGAGAATGGAAAAAAATATTTTCTTCATGTAGAGTTTTTAACTAAGTAAATTTATACAAAATTATACAGTAAGCGTTCTGCTGCACAGAATTTAAATAACATTAATTCAAAATTAATTCTTAAAAAAATGACCGCAAACATAATTTATAAAGGAACACTTAGATGCGAAGCCACTCACCTGCAGAGCGAAAGCGTAATAGAAACTGATGCCCCAACTGATAATAGGGGAAAAGGTGAACGTTTTAGTCCTACAGATTTGTTGTGTGTTTCACTTGCAACCTGCATTGTCACTACAATCGGCATAAAAGCAGCCGATATGAATATTGATCTTACAAATACTAAAGTGGAAGTTACCAAACACATGCTGCCTGACCCAAGAAGGGTTGCAAAAATTGAAGTGGATTTAAATATGCCGGCAAGTTTCCAACTGGATGAAAAAGATAGAATTGTTTTGGAAAGAGTTGGAAATAATTGTCCGGTAACAAAAAGTCTTCATCCGGATATGGAGGTAATTATAAAGTACAACTGGTAGCCACTATGCTACAATATCTTCTTTCAGGATTTTGTTGCCCACTGCACAATCCAAACAGCGCCTAAGGTTACAATATTGGTTTTTTAGCTGAATGAGCGCTTGTGAATCGAATGCGGTTTTATTTTTCACGCCTAATGCTGAAAATCCTTTTGTAATAAAATTTTGTTCCGGTAATAATTGTGTTGCCCATAACAATGCCTTCTCTTTATAATGCTCTGCATTATGGTACCACCCATAAGCATATAAAGCAGGCAAAACAGTATTGAGGATAATGTTTTGGATCATCTGCCTACCAAGTATTTTCTTTTTAAATTCACCTTCTTCATCAAATAAATAATGATAATGCCAATAATCGTTTGCAGTTACTTCAAAGAGTTTTTCAACCTCTTTTAAACTTTCTGATTCTTTTATTATGGAAAACAAATGACTGCTATTGTGTACCAATTTTGCTAACTGAGATAATCTTATTGTGGGAAAATTTGCGGGCCGCATTCTTAAAAAATAAACAGACATGTGCGTAGGCTGCAAATCATATTTTTTTTGAAGGAATAGATATTCTTTCTTCAACATGATTGCATAATCGTCTGTAAAATCCTTATCTAACAGGCCGCATTGCCCCATCAGCATAGCTTCCAGTTGATGGAGTTGGTTTTTGTGCTTAGCTAATATACTTAAGGGAATGGAAACAGCCATACTTTCAAAAGCACCGCTATTAATTTTAATTCCAAAATTTCTAGCAAGTAACTGCCAAAATATTTCTTCCCAATGATTGTTGTTTTGTTTTAACTTTTCAGCAATAACGGTTCCCCTTTCCTGTAATCTTTCTACATATAGTCGGTGTTTCCATGCGGTGAACGTGAACTCATTTACTCTCATAATCTGATCTTGGCAGGGAATAAAATGGCGGTTTAGCATCAATTTTTCATACCTTAAAAGTAACACTGATGAGACCCTGCTACTCAGTTCAAGTGTAGGAATATCAACGCCTATAATTTTATCGTTGTTCCATACCACGTGTAAAATAACATTATTGTAATTGCTGTCATTGCTGTGTTTGTGTACATCCCATTCACTTGCATTTATATGAATTTCAACACTTCCTGCAAGCGTAGTTTCTCCGACTTTTACCCTTGCGTTTAAAAAATCAGGACCTTGATTACTGTTGTGAAAGCCTGTATTTAAAATCTGTATTTCTTCTCCTTTTGTAGAAGTAAGATGACCCTTATTGTAGTATTGAAATTGCCAGATAAACTGAAGGAGTTGTTCGGTCATACGTGGAATAAAAAATTAAATGTAACGAATTTATTCACTACTTTTTTTATGGAAAATAATATTTTAATGAGATTCAAATTCCTGTAAAGCCGCTACAACCCTGCTGATGGGTAAACCCATAACGTTGTAAAAATCTCCATTGATATTCTTAATACCAACGGCTCCAATCCATTCCTGTATGGCATACGCACCGGCTTTATCAAACGGCTTGTATTTTTTTACATAATAAGAAATCTGGGTTTCGGTGAGGGGGTGAAATATTACTTCTGTGACATCAGCAAAGTAAGTTTCTTTTAATTTATTAAAAATATATACGCCTGTTATAACAGTATGTTTATTACCGGAAAGTTTAGAAATAATTTTGACTGCATCTTCTTCATCCCGAGGTTTACCAATTACTTCGCCATTACAAACTACAATTGTATCTGCAGCAATAATTACTTTATGAGATGCATTTTTATCAGCTATTGCCAATGCTTTATTTTTAGCGATGTGTATTGCGATTTCATTAAATGATAGACCTGATGGATAGCTTTCATCTGTATCTGCGACTATTATCTCAAAATCAATTTCAGCAAGATGGAGTAATTCTCTCCGGCGAGGAGATTGTGAAGCAAGGATCACTTTCTGGTTAAACATTATAAAATAAATTTTACAAATAACATGGATAATATGCCTGCAAGCATTACAAGTTTTACAATTTTACTGAGCGCATTGTAATGAACTGTAGTAGAGGCTTTATATAATTTATGCAGCAAAACAGCCAAAGGTAAAAAAGTTAAAAACAGTATGTAAAGGGCAGCCCACCACCAACCTGACTGCCAGGCATATAATTGTAAAACTGCCAGAAGTGCCAGACAGACCGATATCCATATAGCTGTAAAAATTTTAGAAGCAGGTACACCCCACACAATTGGCATGGTGTTGCAATGGTATTTTCTGTCGCCTTCCATATCTTCCAAATCTTTCAATACCTCTCTAATTAACGTCATAACAAATGCAAAGGAAGTATACAATAATGTGAATTTAAAAAACCTCGGGATATTCAAGTGTGAGGAATTTGCAGACCATCCTTCCAGTGAAAAAATATCAGCGCCACCAAAAAGATATACAACTAGAATTACCCAACCGGTAAGTGCGGCTATGATCAAATTACCGGATAATAATTTTCTTTTAAATGTGGTGGAATAAAATAACAGCAGGGCCACGCAAAAAATATTTACGAATGAAATAAGCCACACGCCGGTTCTAAAACTAATATAAAAACTCAATATAATACCCAAAGTGGAAAGTAATAGATGCCACACAATCGCCCATCTTCTTTTAATGAATTTATTGATTATTATCCGCTGAGGCTTATTTATAATATCAATTTGAATATCAAAATAATCATTAATAATATAGCCGCCAGCTGCAATAAAAACCGATGCTGTCATTAAAATAAAAAAAAGAAATTCGTTATTGTTAGTAGGATATTTTGTTAAAAGAGGGGTGTAAATGCAAAAATAAAAGAGTATCTGCGTGATTGCTATGAACACCAGATTTGGCCATCTTATCAACCTGAAAAATGCAATTACCAATTTCATTTATTGTATTATCAGGTAAAGAATAATTTTTAAATGGAAGATATTTCATTGGCCTCGTGCCAGTGTCCGTTGAGTTTTAAAACTTTTTCTATTACATCTCTCACACATCCTTTGCCACCTGACATAGGAGAAATATAATGTGCAATACTTTTTACTTCAGCAACTGCATCTGCCGGTACACAGGCAACTCCTGCCTCTTTCATAGGTAATACGTCAGGTACATCATCACCCATGTATAAAATTTCTTCTTTCTTAAAATTGTGCTTTGTAATAAAATTTAAGACAATTTCTTTTTTGTCAGTTACAGCAAGGAAAATGTGTTGAATACCTAATTTTTCTAAACGAAATTTTACAGCATTTGAGTTGCCTCCGGAGATTATTAATATTTCGTAGCCTTTTTTTATAGCGAGTTGTAAAGCATAGCCATCTTTAATATTCATTTGCCGGACCTGCTCACCATTATCAAGTAAAAAAATAGAACCATCTGTAAGCACGCCATCTACATCAAAAATAAAGAGCTTTATGTTTTTTAATAGTGCTAAAACATTCATACATTTTATTTTTGATTATCTCTCCATTCATACACCCACGTGCTTTGTATCATCTCTAAATGCCCTTCGTTACTTTCTTCTCTCTTGCCCACAAAACTGGGAATTTCCAAAACCCAACTCAATAAGTCTGTAAACCGCAATCTGTAAATTTTCCCTTCGTTAAACTCATCGCCAAATTTTTCATAGAGTTTGATGGCTATATCTTCATAATCGTTCCAATGAATGGGTAATTCAAAACTCATTTGTAATTCTTTTTAATTGTTCAATTATTCACCTAAAAACTGAGATTGATCGGGTAATGTTACTTCGATTACTCCTTCGTCTTCCACTAAAACACATTGGCAACCAAGTCTGGAATTCAATCTTGGGTTAATAGCTCGGTCAATAAAATCTTCTTCTTTATCGCTTAATTCTTCCACTAATTCTTCGCCCTTACTAATATACAAATGGCAGGTGCTGCATGCGCAAACCCCGCCACAGTTGTGATGTAGATCGATATTATTTTTTAGAGCAACTTCTAAAATAGATTCTCCTGCTGAAATGTTTGAAATTGTAATGGGTGTTAATCCTTTCTGTTCAAAATTAAAAGTGATACTGTACATGCTATTGTTTTCGAAGTGCAAACGTACTATAAAATAGCTGTTATCTAACACATGCATGTTGAAACTACAACTTCCGTAAACTTTAATTACTATTTTGCAGACGCTTGATTAAAACTTTTCAACAAAATGAAACTCTATTTATACTTTTTAACATCAATATTGATTACTCTCTCTGCAATTTCCTGTAAAGATAAAAAGGGAGAACAGCCACTGCCACCGCCACTGGTAAAAAAGGAACCTGCAAAACTTACTTCAAAAGAGGTTCCTCTTAAGGGTCCGATTGTAAATATTATTGATACCGTTGAAACAAAGAGATTAGTGCTTTGTGTAAAAGACAGCTCATCTACAAGCATCGGCTTGAGCGAAAAATTAAGCAACATTTTAAATAAAAGAATACCCAACGCCATTTCAATTACCAAGTTAAAAATAGTCAGTCAGCCAATTGCATGGTACAAGTCACAAAAGCCTCCTTTCTTTTTTGAAGTCGGAATACCTATAGATAAAATTCCTCTAAAATTGCCGAAGGGTTTTATAATTAAAAAAACAGGCGGTGACAGTGCATTGGTTGCACATTTTTTTGGTCCGAATATACTTAGCAGTGTAGGTTATGATGCTTTGGGAGAAATGCTGAAGGAACGAAAAAAACAGAGAGCCGCACCTGCCTACGAAATTTATATGGACAATCCTTTTGAAATTAAAAAAGGAAAAATAGATCCTTACAAACAGCAAACAGACATTGTGCTTCCGTACAAATAATTTTTCGATTTTTATTTAATTCATCCACCATTTGTAAAACGCAGGGAACCATTTGCGCCAGGTTTGTTCATTGTGCTTACCATTTCCATCTACATTAAATGAAACATCATTTTTTGTATTTTTAGCAATATTGTTTTTTATTCTTTCCATATTTTTTACCATATCACTGCTTTCATTTTCTCCCGCATAAAACCAAAAGCGGTTTTTTGTTTTGTGCGATATTTTTTTGGTTAAAGAATCTATAGAAGGAGCAATCCAAAAGGCCGGAGAAAAAATACCCGCAGTACCAAATGTATTAGGATATTTTATAACAGCATACGTGCTGATTAATCCACCCAAACTGCTACCTGCAATAGCTGTGTTGGTCTTATCTTTTTTAGTTCTGTATTTTTTATCGATAAACTTTTTTAGAGTTGTTGCTATAAAATCGACATATTGTTTTCCTTCTCCTACACCATATTTTTTATTATCCTCGAAATTGTATTCGGCAATTCTCCTATCATTTCCATGATCAATACCTACAATAATAGCATATTTAGTGGTTTGCTTTTGTAAGGTATCAAGCGCTTCATCAATTCCCCATTCACCAAAGGGAGCAATAAATTCGTCAAACAAATTTTGCCCGTCATGCATATACAATACGGGATACCGACTTTTTGAAACGTAATAATTTTCAGGTAAATAAATTGTCACTCTTCTAAATCGAGCCAGCTGTGGGATATAAAAATTGTCTGTTATGTGGTACACATTTTTAGATGCAGTGTGTTTTTTTGTTTGGGAAGCATTTTGTTTCCAGCCGTAAATGTTTATTTTAATTGAATAATCTTTTTCAATTTCCAGAGTGTGGTTACCTATGTTTTCTCCCGCTGCTGTTACTTCTTCTGTCTCCCATGTGCCTTGTGTAAATTTATAATTGAGAGTTCCAGCGGGTAAATCTTTTAAAAGAATTTCCCAGTTGCCGGTATTATTCTTTTTAAGTCGATAGGTTTCAGCCCCCGGATTCCAATTATTGAATGTACCAGTTATGTAAATTTTTTCTGCTTTTTTGGTCGAGATATCATTTACTACAATTGTAATATTATTTTGACAGTATGCTTTTAGTGAAAACAGGAAAAGAAAAACTATCCAGTATTTAAAATAGGCGGTTTTCATAGGAATGATTTTAAAGTATGGAAATTAATCATTCATAATCCCGTCTGTAAGCCTCATGTACAAGGTGCGTAATTTTGGATATTCAGTTAATAATCTAAGATGTTTGTCAAGTGTAGTAATGTCACCTCTCACCGCAGGACCGGTTTGCACACTCAATGGCGAATTATTTTGAACCCTTGCAGAGGTTTGCTTTATAAGCGGTAGCAGCAATTTAAAGTCAACATTTTCGTCCTTACAAAATTTTTCCGCGACGCTGTAAAGGTAGTTTGTAAAATTGTTTACAATTACGGCTGATGCATGAAGCCTAAGCCGTTGTTCAGCATTTTGAATAGTCACGCTGTCGCTTAAAGTAAGTGCAAAATTTTTTATGAATTTTATTGTTTCCTCGTTATTCCCCTCTATTAAAAAAGGAATTTCAGGAAGCATTTTCATTTCTTTTCTTAAAGTTTGAATTGGGTATAACACACCATAGTTTTTAGAAGTTTTTTCCAAAACTTCCATTCCGCAAGAGCCAGCTGTATGAACAACCGGTACTAATCCAAAATTTAAATTGTGAACAGCTTCGGGCAAAGAGTTATCCGATAACGACACAATAACAATATCAATTTCCTGTTCATGCTCTTCTGAAAAATTTAAAAATTTACAAGAAAACCGTTTAGCAAAAGCTTCTCCTGCAATATGATTTCTTGCTATTACCTGAGTAATCTCGTGACCTTTCTCAATACAAAGTCTTGCCAACACGGTTGCTACATTACCACAGCCTACAACAGTTATTTTCATTTAGATTAACTATACGCTTAGAAAAAATTATTTGTAAATATATTAAAACTAAAATATTAAAAAGCATCACAATAGTTTACCAAATATGATTTAAATAATCATTTTTTCATTTTTAAATTAATATTGCACAAACTTTGCAATATTTAAAATCGTAAGATTAATACGAAAAGTTTACAGGAAAAACCGTTTACTGCATCATAAAAAATATATGGCAAAAAATTTATTAATAGTGGAATCGCCTGCAAAAGCTAAAACGATAGAAGCAATTCTGGGAAAAGATTTTGAGGTGAAAAGTTGTTTTGGCCATATCCGTGATTTGGAGAAAAATGATATGGGTATAGATGTAAACAACAATTTTGTACCTAAATATATTATCCCGGCGGAGAAAGATAAGGTAGTAAAAGATTTGATTAGTGCCGCCAAAAAATCTGATGAAGTTTGGCTTGCTTCGGATGAGGA
>JANXTN010000036.1 GCA_025352435.1 Ferruginibacter sp.
ACGAGTTGGAAGCCTTCCACATCAACGATAAAAAAATTGTTACGTTTACCAATAAAGAATGTGAATTTGGTTACAGAGAAAGTGTTTTCAAAAATAAATTAAAAGGCCAATTTGTAATAACGTCTGTCACTTTTAGGCTGAATAAAATACCTATTTATAATACAAGTTATGGCGCCATAGCAAACGAATTAAAAAGCATAGGAATACAGCATCTAAGCATCAAAGTAATATCTGATGCAATCATCAATATCAGACAAAGCAAATTACCAGATCCAAAAGTGATAGGAAACGCAGGAAGTTTTTTTAAAAACCCCACCATTAAGAACGGCGAATTCGAAAACTTGAAAATAAAATTCCCTGAAATTATTGGCTATGCTTTTGGGGCTGATCAAACAAAACTAGCCGCTGGTTGGCTAATTGAAAAATGTGGCTTTAAAGGTTACCGATTAAACGATGCAGGTTGCCATCAAAAGCAAGCGCTTGTGCTGGTAAATTATGGCAATGCAACCGGTGAAGAAATTTTATTTGTAAGTGAAAAGATTATAAATGCAGTAAACATGATGTTTGGGGTAATATTACATAGAGAAGTAAACGTTGTTTAATTTTTTGTTTCCAGGAAGCTTGGTAGTACCATGCTAATTAGTTTGTAATCCTCTTTCTTGACTTTTGTCAAGAGTGTAATTAATTCTAAATTGATACATTTACGTTGTAATTATTTTTAACCAAACAAAACAACATGAAAAAAAAATTTATTTTATTCTGTATTATGTCTTTAGCCCTTTTATCTTTATTTGCCCAGAAAGCAACCAAGGCTGCATATGTTGAATTAGGAGGAGCTGGCCTGGCTTCTTTAAATTACGATATGCGCCTAATGAAAAAAAATGATGGGCTTGGCTTTAGAGTTGGGTTAGGGGGATTTTCGATTAAAGAATCGTATAATAGCGGATCTTATAAAACCACTGCCTTATTCGTACCCTTAGAATTGAATTATTTACTTGGTAGAGATGATAGACATTTTTTTGAACTTGGCGGAGGCGCTACGATAGTTTCTACAAAAGAAAAAAATATATCAAATGACCCATATTATCAAAGGTCTAATGATGGTAATTTTAATACAACTTTTGGACATCTTTATTTTGGATATAGAGTTCAGCCTAAAGAAGGAGGTTTTCTATTTAGAGCAGGTTTGACTCCAGTATTTGGAAAAGGATTTTTTATTCCTTATTGGGCAGGAGTTTCTTTTGGCTACGCTTTTAAATAACAGTATTAAAAAAGCGCAAATGAAAATTTGCGCTTTTTTAATTTTTTAATCGTCAGTTAAAATCATTTTCATTAAAATCATCCTCCGTAAAATGTTCGCTACTGCCCAAGTTGAGCATGCTTCCCATCAAGTCTTTAAATTCTATTTTACCATCTATTACTTTCTTGCTTATCAGCGAATGCGCCGCTAATCCATGCAACACAAGCTCCATTAATAAAGCACTTTCTTTTTCATTTAGGTTACTGTAATGTTTGCTTACTAAAGCATACAAACCATTTACTTTATACAATTTTTGTATCTTATCCGCATCTTTTGTTTCCAAGAAAAGATCAAGTGAGTTACCACTGTCAAACCAACCCGTTATTGCTTTGTAAGGATTTTCCGGTTCAGATACCTTTGTACTTCTTTTCTTTTTAAGTGTATCAGGGTCAGGGAAATATTGTTTGAATTGCGTACGAATCGCCTTCTCTAATAGATTATAAGAAACTTGAAAAGGCCCTTCCTGTTCACCTTCATAAACCAGTTCAATTTTACCTGTAATGGAAGGAATAATACCCGTAAGATCACTTAACCATACATGAGTTTTAGGTTCGCCGTTTATAATTGCACGACGCTCTGCAGCACTCACAGCATTTTCATATGCAGCAATTGTAAGCCTTGCACTCACACCACTTTTTTTATCTACAAATTCACTTTCTCTGGCTTCAAAAGCAACCTGTTCAATCAATCTTTTTACTAGATCACTTACTGCAACTTTTTCTTTTTGAGCGTCGTTTATCGCAGCTTCCTGTTCGGTAATTTGCAAAGCCGTTTCTAAAGTTTTTGGATAATGCGTAAGAATCTGACTTTCTATTCTGTCTTTTAAAGGTGTTACAATGCTTCCTCTGTTTGTGTAATCTTCCGGGTTGGCTGTAAATACAAACAACACATCAAGCGGCAAGCGGAGTTTAAAACCACGGATCTGCAGATCGCCTTCTTCTAATATATTAAAAAGTGAAACCTGTATTCTTGCCTGCAAATCCGGTAATTCATTTATTACAAAAATGCAACGATTACTACGTGGAATAATGCCATAATGAAGCACACGTTCATCAGCAAAATTTAATTTTAAATTAGCCGCTTTTATCGGATCAATATCGCCTATCAAATCTGCAACGCTCACATCAGGCGTGGCAAGTTTTTCTCCGTAACGTTTGCTTCTGTGCAACCATTCAACAGGTGTATTATCGCCATGTTCTTCTATTAAATCCAAAGCATAACGAGAAATTGGTTTTAATGGATCATCATTAATTTCACTTCCCGCTACCAAGGGTATATACTCATCTAAAAGTTGAACCATTTGTCTTGCC
>JANXTN010000050.1 GCA_025352435.1 Ferruginibacter sp.
TTTAAAGTCGTTGGCGTAATCTTTTTTTAGTTCTTCTCCCAGCAAATAGGGCACGGCTGTCTGGCTGCCCGTTTCGCCATTAAAAGTCTGGTTTTGCATTACCTGTGCAATACGATCATAATTTTTATACTGGCGGTCAAACGTCAGTTCCTCGTGTATCCAAAGGCCTATTAATATGGCCACTGCCAAACCTACTGCCAGTCCACCAATATTTATAAGCGAATACCATTTACTTTTTAACAGGTTGCGCCAGGCAATTTTAAAATAATTTTTTATCATGTTTTTGGCCGTTTTGACATTTAGATGTTAAGCTCCGATCTCCGCGGCGGAGTTAATTTGAATACTTCAATTTATACGTTACCTCAATCTACCTGTAAACTCTTTACCGGATTAGCTATTGCCGCTTTTATGGTTTGGTAACTGACAGTTATGATTGCGATAACTAGTGCCAGTACACCAGCTAAAATAAAAATCCACCATTGCACATTAATTCTGTATGCAAATTCCTGCAACCAATTATGCATCCCCCACCATGTTACGGGAATTGAAATTAGAAATGAAATAAAAACAAGTAAGAGAAATTCCTTTGAAACCAGTACAAATACATTCATAACCGATGCTCCAAAAACTTTTCGAATACCTATTTCTTTTGTTCGTTGCCGCAGCATGTAGGTAGCAAGGCCAAACAAGCCAAGGCAAGCGATAAAAATAGCCGCTATTGCAAATAAAGTAAATACCTCCCCTGTTTTTTGTTCTGAAGTATAGAGTGATAAAAATTTATTATCCAGGAAATAAAAAGAAAAGGGAGCACCGGGATTAAATGTATCCCATTGCTTTTTGATAGTTGCAAGCAAATGCTGCACATCCGCTGTTTTAATTTTAATAATAAGGCCTGTCCTATATTTGGTACCAAGTTTCATCATAAGAGGAGCAACTTTTTGTTTTACAGAAGCATAATGAAAATCGGGCACTACACCGATAACTTTAAAGGAGTGTTGCCCTGATGTTACAATAGTTCTATTCACTGCGTTAGTATCATTCCAACCAAGTTCCTTAACAGCAGTTTCATTGATAACTACGGCAAAAGAATCAGTTGAAAAATCTTTAGAAAAATTTCGCCCCGAGGATACAGGAATTCCCAACGTTGACAAGTAATCATAATCTACGTGAAAGATATTAATATGTATTTCAGCACCATTTTTTTTTCTGTCGTTTGAATACGCTTGTGTACCATCCATGTCAGTATTGCCTGGAACATCTGATCCAACGCTTACATGTGTAATACGGCTATCTTTTAACAAAGCTTGTTTAAAAGCAGTTTGCATATTGCTAGTGCCAAGCACATAAGCATCCTGCAGATACAATACCTGTTCTTTATCGTAGCCCAATTTTTTATCCTGCATAAAATGCAGTTGCTGGTAAATTATAAATGTTGCAATTATTAAACCTGTTGACACAGCAAACTGAAAAATAACCAGGCCACTTCTTAAAGGGCTTCTGCTACGGGTACTGTTAGATGAGGCACCATTTAAAACACCAATTGTATTAAATGAAGAAATAAAGAATGCAGGATAGAATCCAGCTAATAAACCCACAAATAAGCCAAGCAACAAAACACAGGTAATAAATTGACTGTTTATAAAAAAATCAACATTCAATGACTTGCCAGAAACCTGAACAAAATATGGTGTTAACAAGTATACGATAATAAAAGATAACAGCACTGCACAATAGGCTATTATAATCGATTCTATCAAAAACTGTAAAACGAGTTGCCTTTTTTGGGAACCCATTACTTTACGAACACCTACTTCTCTTGCCCGCTTTGCCGCATTGGCTGTAGAGAGATTAGTAAAGTTTATACAAGCGAGCAGGAGAATAAAAATAGCCAGCGCACTGAAAATATATACATATTTAATGTCGCCATTTGCTTCCAGTTCATATTTGCTGTTGGCATATAAATGAATTGTAGTGAGGGGTTGTAAAAAAAACCTGAATGTACTGATTGATTTTTTTGCTTCTGCTAAACTAACGCCCATGTCTTGCGCAACTTCAGGCACTACATATTTTGCGACAAGGTCTGGAAATTTAGCTTCCAATTTTGCTGGATTGACGTTTTTGTTTAAAATCAGATAAGTATAAAAGCCAACATTACTCCAGGTTTGCACATTGAATTGACGCGTTGACATACTCATAAAGCAATCAAAATGAAAATGTGAATTGTCTGGAGCTTTATCAATTACTCCTGTTACTTTAAAAGGTGTGATCTCAAAAATTAGTGACTTCCCAATGGGGTCTTCTCTACCAAAATATTTTATTGCAAATGCTTTTGTAATAACAATACTATTGGGTTCTTTTAAAGCTGTGTGCGTATCGCCTTCAATTAATGGAATCGAAAATAGTTGCAGGAAATTAGAGTCTGCATATACCAGTTTCTGTTCCTTAAATTGTTTATCGTGGTATTTAATAAAAGTTTCCTGTTGAAGTAATAGCCTTGTTGTAGAAAGTATTTCTGGAAAAGTACTTTTCATATCAGCCCCTACAGCAACATCAACATCGGGATATGTATCAATGGCTCCATTACCGGTAACATTCAACGCTACCCTGTAAATTTGCCCCGCCTGTTCTGGGTATTTATCATAACTAAGTTCATCAAAAACGTATAAGGTTATAAACATGCAACAGGCCAACCCTATCGCCAGGCCAAAAACATTGATGAAAGAAAATAGTTTATTTTTCTTCAGGCTTCTAAAAGCAATTTTGATATAGTTTTTTATCATGGTTTGTCCGTTCAGGGGTTTAGATGTTTTGTTTACTTGAGATTATTTTAACAACTTCATTCTATTTATAATCGTCACATTATCCAATACCTAATCTGCTTTTAAACTCTTTACCGGGTTCATCAATGCCGCTTTTATTGATTGAAAACTTACCGTTAGCATCGTCAGTAAAATAGCAGCGAATGCAGCAAGAACAAATACCCACCAACTAATGGATATGCGGTATGCAAAACCCTGGAGCCATTTATTCATCCCCCACCAAGCTAATGGAAATGCAATGATGCAGGCAATGCCAACCAATTTTAAAAAT
>JANXTN010000066.1 GCA_025352435.1 Ferruginibacter sp.
ATCATTTTTGTACAGCCAACTTTACCTGGTGCCGGCAATAACCCAGGCACAATTTTATGGGATGGATTCCGTATCCCTACAAAAGATTCTGTAGAAAATGACAGGTACAGCTACAAACCTTACCACAGCGCCATTGCAGAAAGTGCACAGCTGGATAACAACAAAGACACCAAGCCTAAAAACATCAGGCTTATGCGCTATGCAGAAGTGTTGTTAATGTATGCTGAAGCTGCTGCTGTATTAGGCAATGCAGATGGTGCAAATAAATTAAACCTGGTTCGCAGCAGGGCAAATTTACCTGCTACTACTTTAACCCAGGCAAATGTTTGGAAGGAAAGAAGAACGGAATTGGCAATGGAAGAAGATCGCTTTTTAGATCTTGTGAGACAAGGTAGAGCAGGTATGGTTTTAAGAGCACACGGCAAACCATTTGTAGATGGTAAGAACGAGGTTTTCCCAATACCACAGGCACAGATAGATTTAAGTGGCGGACGTTTAACGCAAAACCCAGGATATTAATTAACACATAAAATTTTATACAATGACTAAATATATAAATTCAAAAATTGTAACCCGGTTATTATGTTTTACTGTCTTGCTTGCATCTGTAAGTTGTACCAAAGTAGATCGTAGTGATGATGTAACGGCGGGAGATCCGCCGCCCGTACCGGGTGGGTTTACAAACTCTAGCCAGGTAGCTGCTTCAAATCTTTTGGCCTACTGGAATTTTGATGCAAATAACAACGAAGTAAAATCTAATACTGCGCCCACAAATGCAGTAAACACAACCTCATCCACAGGTATAAAGGGAAAGGGTTTAACTTTTAATCAAGGTTTTGTTCTTTACCCAACCATTCCTGCACTGAGCACGGCCAATGCTGTAGGCAGTTGCACCGTAAGCTTGTGGGTGAAATTTGCAAACAACGGTTCTAAATTAACGAGCTTTTTTGCATTGTCAAGAGATGTGAATGTTGAAACCAGTTGGTTAACTATTTTAAATGTAGCATCAGAAACCGGAAACCATCCTGCAAGTGATGAAAATTTATATCTGCATAGTTGGATTGGAAGCTATGCAAATGGCAACCGCAGCGGTGGAGATAATATTAATGATTATGGTAATGCAGGTGTAGATTATCAAAAATTTCAGGGAGCAAACAAGTGGGTACAATATATTATGAGGTACGATGGCGCAAGCAGCACCATAGATTTGTTTGCCAACAACATCAGGGTTTCCAACAACAACTTTAGGGTGAGGAATGGTTTAGGTGCCTTGGTTGCCACCGTTCCCACAAGAGTTGTTTTGGGCGGTTTTCCTAATACTTCTACGGGTTTTACAAATTCTCCTACTGAAGGGTTTCATGGTTTGTATACAGGTTCCATGGATGAAGTGAGGGTTTACAACAAGGCACTTTCTGATCAGGAAATTAATGCACTTTATATTTTGGAACGCCAGGGTAGATAATAGTACCCACCAAAAATAAATAACTATGCCGCATGTATTTGCGGCATTTTTTTTGAGATTAAAATTGTAAATTCCCCTATGAAGAAATTGCTTGTATGCCTCCCTTTTTTAATGTTCTTTTCGTGCAAAAAAACAGATACGACTTCCACTGTAAATCCACCACCACCACCGGGGATTACGGAAAACTTCAATTATGTTTCAACTACCATAAACGGAGTAGCAACGTTACCATTCAAAAATATTACCCGAACTCCTGCCGTAAGAATAAAATTTTCTGTACCCGTCAGCAGAACATCTGCCCCGCAAAAAGTTACGCTTACTGATGCAAACGGTGCAGCAATTGGCGCTTCCATAAAATATGATAATGATGACAGTACTGTTTTGTTATTCACACAAAACACGCTGCAATTTTTAACGAGATATAAAATTAAAATTGATGCCGGTTTACTTTCTGCAAAAAATACTGCATTAAACACAGCTAATGAAATCGGTTTTTATACAAGCTTAGATTCATCCCGCAAGTTTGCTGCTATCTCTGATAACGCCTTGCTTGATCTTGTACAGCAACAAACGCTCAAATATTTTTATGATTTTGGACATCCCGTAAGTGGCCTTGCGAGAGAAAGAAATACATCTGGCGATTTGGTTACGAGTGGCGGCTCAGGCTTTGGCATCATGGCAATGATAGCCGGCGTAAGCAGAAATTTTATTACGAGACCACAGGGGCTAACACGAATACAAACGATGGTAAGCTTTTTAAGAAATACAGCGCAAACTTTTCATGGTGCATACCCACATTGGCTAAATGGATCGACAGGGGCAGTAATACCTTTTAGTCCAAATGATAATGGTGCAGACCTGGTAGAAACTGCATTTCTTGCAGAAGGATTAATTTGCGCACGCCAATATTTTAATGGCCCTGATGCTGTAGAAACGGGATTGCGTTCTGATGTCAATTTTATCATTAACCGCATAGAATGGGATTGGTTTAGACAAGGTTCTCAGAATGTTTTGACCTGGCATTGGAGTCCTAATTTTGGCTTTGTAATAAACCAACAAATAAGAGGTTGGAACGAAACGCTGATGACATATGTGCTTGCAAAATCTTCCACCACACATACAATTCCTACAAGTGTTTATACGAATGGCTGGGCCTATAATGGCACAGCACCTTTTATAAATGGAAATACATATTATGGGTTGCAATTACCGCTAGGACCAAACCTGGGTGGACCATTATTTTTTGAGCATTATTCATTTCTCGGTATCAATCCAAATGGGCTCACGGATGCTTATGCCAACTATGCAACGCAGACAAAAAATCATACACTTATCAATTATAATTATTGCACAGCCAATCCGCAAAATTATTATGGATACAGCGATTCCTGCTGGGGACTTACCGCATCTGACATTCCCAATGGCGGGTATACTGCAAGCTCACCTACTAATGATGTAGGCGTTATTGCGCCAACTGCTGCATTATCTTCTTTCTCATACACACCTACAGAATCTATGAAGGCAATGAAATTTTTCTATTATGTTTTGGGAGATAAAATCTGGAAGCAATATGGTTTTGTAGATGCTTTTAAATTAGATGATCCATGGTTTGCAGATTCATTTTTGGCAATAGACCAAGGTCCGATAATTGTGAATATTGAAAACTACAGAAGTGGTTTATTGTGGAATTTATTTACAAGTGCGCCGGAAGTAAAAGCAGGAATGCAATCGCTGGGTTTTAGTGCGCCGTATTTGTGAGGGGAATTTTAAAAAATTAAAAAATTTGGCCGCAGATTCGCAGATTACTAAAAAATATAAAAATAATTGCAAATATCCGTTTGTTGTTTGAATATATTAAGTTTAAGCAATGTTTCAATATGACTATATGAACACATCATTTGATGAAGAAGAATACCCATTGCAAAAAGAAACGTATAAAATAATTGGAGTAGGAATTGAAGTGCACAAGGTATTGGGCAAAGGATTTTCTGAGATAGTGTACAAGGATGCATTAGAGTACGAATTAAATAAGAAGGGTATTAAATTTGAACGAGAGAAGGAATTCTTAATAAAGTATAAAGAAACGATATTACCTCATAAATTTTATGCAGACTTTGTTGTAGAAAACCAAGTAATCTTAGAAGTGAAATGTGCGGCTTCAATTATTGAGAAGCACTATGCACAAGTCATAAATTATTTGGCCATTTCAAAATTACAGGTAGGATTAATACTGAATTTTTATGAAAAGTCTTTGGAATATAAAAGAGTAATTTTAAAGAGTTAATAGTTACACAAAGAGATAAACATAAAATAAAAAAATAAAGGGTTTGAAAAAATCTTTTTAATCTGCGAATCTGCAGCAAAAAACAAGCTATAGAAACAAGAAATTTAATAAATTATAATCTCAGATTTGCTACAAACAATTTACAATTTCAAAATATATTAAAATGCAGGGTCTTTGTTTAAAAATATTTATTGCCCTTTTATTTGCCTCATCAATTAATGTCGCAAAGTCTCAAAATATTACTGTTTACAACCCTGCCACACGCCCTAAAAATCTATCAGATACGGCATTGCTTGAGCTGGTTCAAAAACAAACCTTTAAATATTTCTGGGATTTTGCTCACCCCATAAGTGGCATGAGCAGGGAAAGAAGTAATGTAGCTTATGATTATGGCGATGACGTGGTAACGACCGGTGGTACAGGGTTTGGCACAATGAGTGTAGTGGTTGCAGCAGACAGAAAATGGATAACAAGAGATACTGCTGCTAAGTTTCTTTTAAAAATGGTGAAGTTTCTTGGTAAGGCAAATGCATACCACGGCGTGTTTCCACATTGGTTAAATGGAGCGACAGGAAATACCATTCCTTTCAGCAGAAAAGACGATGGTGCAGACCTTGTGGAAACTTCTTATTTAATGCAGGGACTTTTATGTGCAAGACAATATTTTAACAACAACAGCAATACAGAAAATGAACTGCGCAACCGGATAAATGGATTGTGGAATGACGTGGAATGGAACTGGTTTACAAAAGGCGGGGAAGATGTATTGTATTGGCATTGGAGTCCTAACAATGGCTGGGCCATGAACTTTCCCGTCCGTGGTTTTAATGAATGTTTAATAATGTATGTGCTTGCAGCAAGTGGCGAAAATTTCCCCATTACTGCTAATGTTTACCACAGA